>JAPPGB010000075.1 GCA_028821475.1 Spirochaetaceae bacterium | reverse complement strand
AAAATTTAATTGGGTCGCCTGGGTCATTTTTTTAAAACATACCCCCCCTCCCCGGCCGGGCGGTGGGGGCCCTGGCTGGGGGGTCCCACGCGCACCGCCGGCTGCGCGGCGGTCCGCGGCGGACGCGGGCCGCCGCCGGTCATCGCCGCACCGCGCGCGCCGCGCCCGCGCATGGCCGGGCGGCAACGCGATGATGAGTGGTATGCTTGCCGCAGCCATGAGCAAACGATCGGCGGTCCGGGTCTGGGAACAGGACCGCAGGGCATCCGCGGCGCCGTCGGCGCGCCGCCTTCGTATCCGCGCCTACCGAGCCGGCGACCGGCGCCACATCGCGGCGATCATCGCCGCCACCGCCCTGCGCGGCCGGCCCCTCGCCGCGTTCTTCGAGGACCAGCCGGTGCTGCTCAAGCTGTTCATGGACTACTACCTGCGCTACGAACCGGAGTCCTGCTTCGTCGCCGAGCGCGCCGGGCGCGTGGTCGGCTACATCATGGGCTGCAAGGACACCCGCCGTTACCAGCGCATGGTGCTGCTGCGCTACGGCCCGCAACTCGTGGTGCGGGTGGTGGCGCGGCTGCTCACCGGCCGCTATCGGCGGATCGCCACCTACCGGACCCTGTGGTGGGCGCTGTCGCGCGGCTGGCGTGAGGTGCCGGAGGCGGACCTGAGGCAGTTTCCGGCGCACGCCCACCTCGGCGTAGACGCCGGGTTGCAGCGCGACGGGTTTCTGATCTACCTGTGCATGGTACGCCTCGGCGACGCCCTGATCCGGCACCTGTGCGAACGGCGGGTACGCGGCCTGCACGGGCAGATCGCGGAGCCGTACAATCAAGACTTCATTACCGGACGCACCCAGACCCTGTACGACGCCCGAGTTGCGGGGCAACGGCGCTTTACGCTGTGGTCCGCGCTTACCGGTGAGCGATGGTATCTCAAGTTGCTGACGCTGAACCTCGAAGGCGACCGGACTCACCTGCGCGCCTGACGGCGCCCGCCCGGCACGCCGCTCGAATGCAGCGGGAGTCTGGCCACGCGCGGCTGAGCCTACGCGGCTTCCAGGTAGCGCTGGATGGTGGAGACGGCTCTTCCGACGCCGTCCTCGGCACGCAGTCGCCGGCGGGCGCCGCGGGCCGCCTGGCGGATTGCCGTGTCGGTGGCGGCACGCTCGATGGCATGGCCGAGAACGGCGGCGTCGAGATTGCGCCAACGGAGCGACGGAGGCGCCACGCCCAGCGCGACCAGGCGCTGTGCCCAGAAGAACTGGTCGGAGAAGCCGGGCACCACCACCGACGGTATGCCGGCGCGCAGGGACGCCGCACAAGTGCCCGCGCCGCCCGGATGAACCACCGCGGCAACGCGCTCGAACAGGTAGTCGTGCGGCGCCGAGTCGATCACCAGCATGTCGGAGCCATGCTGCCCCGGCTGCAGCGCACCCCACCCGCGCAGCAGCACGCCGCGCTGCCCGGCGCGGCGCAACGCCGCTATGACGGTGCGCGTCAACGCCTCCGGATCGTCCACCTTGAGACTGCTGAAGCCGACACACACCGGCGCCGGGCCGGCGTCCAGGAATCTCTGCAACTCCTCCGGCACGCCCCACAAGTCGCGCGTGGACGGGAACCAATAGCCGGTGACGTGCGCCCATCGCGGCCAGTCGTCCGGCGGCGGCACCACCAGCGGGCTGAACCCGTACAGGTGCGGCGTACCCTGGCGGCGCAGTTGCCGGCCGACGCCGCCGAAGCGCATCGGCGGCAAATCGAACTGTTCGCGGCGCACGCGATTGAACTGGCGGCGCCACGGCAGCCAGAACGCCTGCTCGGTGGCGAGATGGCTCAACAGGTTGTAGCCGCGGCCGAGCCGCAACCCGGCCGGCGCCACCACGCTCGGGAACCGCGTGGTCGGCGTGATCGGTTGCAGCGCTGCCAGAAACGCGGGAATGCCGCGCTGTTCGGCGATGTGATGGGCCACCATCCCCAGCGGAGTGAACACCACCGCGTCCGCGCCGGCGCACGCCGCCCGGGCATCGCGCGTCATGTGGGGAATGACCGCGCGCCCCACCCTTGCCAACCCGCTCATGAAACGCAGCGGGTTGTTGCGCGAAGCCAGCCAATCACTGCCCCACACGCCGCTGAACAGCTCCGCGGGATCCAGCGGCATGGATGCGTGCTCGAGCCCGTGGTCGAGCACGAACCGCCGGTAGTGATCGTGCGTTGCCACGCGCACGGTGTGGCCCGCGCGGGTAAGTCCGGCACCCAGTGCGCACAGGGGCAGTACGTCCCCAAGGGTGCCAAGCGTTACTATGCAGACCGTCACGACAGGGAGACTATACCCTTTCGGCCCATCTTGACGAGTCGGTAGCGGTCGCTGCGTGACAGGGAAGACGATGAATTCCATACCCGCGCATCGCCCGCCGTCCGGCAAAGCGAAACCGGAATACCGGCACATCTACTTTTCTCCCCACCTCGACGACGCTGTGCTGTCGTGCGCGGGCCGCATCGCCCGCCAGACCGGTGCCGGACTCCCGGTGCTGGTGGTCACCGTATTCGCCGGCTCCGGCGGGGGCGCCACGCGCCCGCCGCCGCGGCCGGCGTTCGCACCGTTTCAGGACATTCCCTCCCGGCGCCGCGAGGATCGCCGCGCACTCGACGTGGTCGGCGCGGACCACCGGTGGCTCGATTTCCCCGATGCCATCCAACGCCACCGGCGCTACGCCTCGCTGGCCGGCATCACCGCTCCCCTCGGGCAGCGCGAGGCACAACTGCGCACCGAGGTCGCCAACGAGGTGGCGCGCATCGGCCGCTGCTGGCCGGCGGCCCGGCTCTACTTTCCGCTGGCAGTAGGCAACCACGTCGACCACCAGATCGTGGCGGCGGCCGGGTTCGACCTGCACCGGTCCGGCGTCCGCGCCGGACGCGAAATCACCTTTTTCGAAGATGCCCCCTACGTTTGCATACCGCACCTCTTGCGGCAGAGGTTCGAGCAGGCCGGCATCGCATCCGCGCCCGGCGCTCCGCCCTCCGTCGCGGCATGCGCCCGCGAGGCGTACGGCGTACTCATGTCGTCCGTGCAACTGTCCCGCTACGCCGGGCCGGTCGCGCGGCGGTTGCTGTTCATCCTGCTGCTGGTGCGGTTCGCCCGCGCCCGCCTCGGGGCCCGGCGCAGGCGCCGCCTGGTGCTGCGTCCGGAGCTGACCGACATCGCTGATCAGTTCGACACCAAGATCGCTGCCGTCGCGTGCTACGACTCGCAGGTCGCCGCGATATACGGCGACCGGAAGACGATGCGCCGCGAACTCGCCGCCTGCTGCGGCGCGCACCGGCCGATCGGGGCGCACGAGCGCTACTGGCGCCCCGAGGAGCGGTCCCCGCCCTACCATTCCCGAGAAGCGACCGTTTTGTAGCATCCACCGTTTTCACCTACGCAAATGTAGGCGTCTCCCGGTCAACGCATGATCGACCATCCATCATACCGCGGCCGAATTGGTTGGCACCGTTCTTGCTTCCCCATGAACGAGAGATCGCATTGAGCGTCTCTCGACCACATCAATTTCCATGGAGGAACCCATGCGTTTCCCAAGAGCGATGCTCAGAGCTCTGCTCTTCACCGGTCTCGCCTTTATTCTACCGTTTGCCGCGTTCGCCGGCGGCGAAGGAGAAGACGGCGATGTCATCAAGGTCGGGGTCCTGCACTCCCTGAGCGGCACCATGTCGATCAGCGAAGTAGCCGTAAAGGACGCCACCATTCTGGCGATCAACGAGATCAACGCCGCCGGCGGGCTGCTCGGCAAGCAGATCGTGCCGATCATCGAGGACGGCGCGTCCGACTGGCCCACGTTCGCCGAGAAGGCACGCAAGCTGATCGAGCGCGACGAGGTCGAGGTGGTGTTCGGCTGCTGGACGTCGGCGAGCCGCAAGGCGGTGCTGCCGGTGTTCGAGGGTCTCGACCACCTGTTGTTCTATCCGGTCCAGTACGAGGGCCTGGAGGCATCCAAGAACATCATCTACACCGGCGCCGCCCCGAACCAGCAGATCATGCCGGCGGTCTCCTGGCTGCTGCAGGAGAAGGGCAAGAACTTCTTCCTGCTCGGTTCCGACTACGTGTTTCCGCGCACCGCCAACAAGATCATCAAGATTCAGCTCGAGGCTGAAGGCGGCAACACGGTGGCGGAGGAGTACACCCCGCTCGGCCACACCGAGTATGCGACCGTGATCACCAAGATCAAGGCCGCCCAGCCGGACGTGATCTTCAATACCCTCAACGGCGACAGCAACGTCGCGTTCTTCAAGCAGCTCAAGGCTGCCGGCATCGGCCCGGATGACATTCCCGTCATGTCGGTGAGCGTCGCCGAGGAGGAGATCAAGGGCATCGGCGCCGAGAACATCGCCGGCCACCTGGCGGCCTGGAACTACTTCCAGAGCATGGACAGCCCCAAGAACGCCGGCTTCGTGGAGCGCTACAAGGCGGCCTACGGCGACAACCGGGTGACCGACGATCCGATCGAGGCCGGCTACTTCGGCGTCTACCTGTGGGCGGAAGCGGTCATGAAGGCCGGCACCGCGGATACCGCCGAGGTGCGGATGGCACTGCGCGGCGTCGAGTACGAGGCGCCCGAGGGCATGGTCAAGATCGACCCGGTCAACAACCACACCTGGAAGATCGTCCAGATAGGCGCCGCCAACGCGGAAGGGCAATTCGACATTCTGTGGTCCACCGGTGAGCCGGTGCGCCCCGACCCCTATCCCGAGTTGATCTCGCCGAACGAAGACGTGATCGAACCCGGCGTCATGGGACCGCGCTCGTAGCGGGCACGAACCGGCACCAGGACGTCGAGTGACCGTGGCCGGAGGTACCCCCCGCGGGGCCTCCGGCCGCGGTGTCTCACCAAGCTGCCAATCTGGAGCAACATGAGTCTCACCACCACCGCGATGCAGATCTTCAACAGCCTTTCGATCAGCAGCGTACTGCTGATGGTAGCGCTGGGATTGAGCATTACCTTCGGCATCATGCGCGTGATCAACTTCGCGCACGGCGAGTTCGTGATGATCGGCGCCTATGTCACCTTCCTCACCGACCGCCTGCTGTATGACGCCCTCGGCGGCGGTAGCTGGTTCCTGGTGGCGCTGCTGGCCGCGTTCGCGGTCACGGCGGCGATCGGGTATCTGACCGAGCGCTCACTCATACGGTTTCTGTACGGACGCCCGTTCGAGAGCATCCTGGCTACCTGGGGACTGAGCCTGATCCTGCAGCAGCTTGCGCGCAACATTTTCGGCGCCTCCAACGTGGAAGTACGCACCCCCGGCTGGCTGCAGGGCGGCCTCGCGCTCGCCGACGGCATCCAGTTGCCCGCCAACAGGTTGTTCATCATCGCGGTGGCCGTGCTGTGCGTGTGGGGCACCTACCTGTTCCTGAACCGCACCGGCGCCGGGCGCAGCATGCGCGCGGTGATGCAGAACCGGTCGATGGCCGGAGCGCTGGGGATCAACACCGCGGCCGTCGACGCACGCACCTTCGCGCTCGGCAGCGGCCTCGCGGGCATCGCCGGCTGCGTGGTGAGCCTGCTCGGCTCGGTCGGACCGGCCACCGGACAGAACTGGATCATCGACTCGTTCATGGTGGTGGTGCTCGGCGGGGTCGGCTCGATCGCCGGTGCGGTGGCCGGCGCCGTGCTGATCGGGGCGGCAAGCCCGCTGTTCGAATTCATCACCACCTCGTCGATGGGCAAGGTGATCATCTTCGCCCTCATCGTGGTGTTCCTGCAGTTCCGGCCGGCCGGATTCCTGGTGCAGCGCACCCGCGCCCTGGAGGGGCAGCATTGATGCTCGACAAGCTGATCGCCGGACCGCCGTCACGACGGCAGTACATCGCGTACGGACTGATGGTGGGTATACTGCTGGTGCTGCCGCTGTTCCTGTCCGACTTCCGCCTCGCGCTGGTCGGCAAGTACCTGGCGTTCGCGGTGGCCGCGGTGGGGCTCGACCTGCTGTGGGGCTACGCCGGCGTGCTCAGCCTGGGGCACGCCGTGTTCTTCAGCCTCGGCGCCTACAGCATGGCGATGCACATGAAGCTGCAGTCGGAGGCACTGCCGGACTTCATGGTGTGGAGCGGCCTGGAGCAGCTGCCCTGGTTCTGGGAGCCGTTCCGCCACTTCGCCTTCGCCCTGCCGATGGCGGTGGTCATTCCCGCCGTGTTCGCGATCATCATCGGCTATCCCACCTTCCGGTCCGGCATCCGCGGAGTCTACTTCTCCATTCTCACCCAGGCGATGGCGCTGGCGATGAGCATCCTGTTCATCGGGCAGCAGCCCTACACCGGCGGCACCAACGGCATGACCAACTTCCAGTCGCTGGCCGGCATCTCCCTGTACAGGTCCGGGATGCGCCTGGGCCTGTACCTGGCCACGGTGATCACGCTGGTGGGGGTGGTGGCGTTGGCCCTGTGGCTCGTGAAGACCAGGACCGGCACCGTGCTGATGGCCATTCGCGACGGTGAGAACCGCCTGCGCTTCCTGGGCTACAACCCGGTGCGCTACAAGCTGGTGACGTTCGCGCTTTCGGCCGGCATCGCCGGCTTCGCCGGGGCACTGTTCGTGCCGCAGGTGGGCATCATCAGCCCGTCTTCGATGAGCATTCTGCCGTCGGTGGAGATGGCGATCTGGGTGGCGGTCGGCGGGCGCGGCACGATCGTCGGCGCGGCCGCCGGGGCGGTGGTGGTGAACTGGGCCAAGACGGTGTTCAGCGAGTCGCTGCCGGAGGCGTGGCTGTACGTGTTCGGGGGCCTGTTCATCGGCGTGGTGCTGCTGTTCCCGCGCGGGCTGGCCGGCATCGCGGACCAGGTTCGCGGGTTGCTGCGCAAAACGCGCACCGTGCAGCAGCGCAACGGCGATGCGAACGCCCGGTCCGCGTCGCCGCCGGCACCGGATCCGACTGTTGCGGCGGATGCGGCTCGCCATCCCGCCCCGTTGGCGCCGCGGGTGGTGGAGCCGGGAGTGGCCGCCGCGGTGCGAGAGCCCTGATGCTATACGATATCCTGTACGTCGAATCGGTGACCGTCGAGTTCGACGGATTCCGGGCCCTGGAGCACGTCAACCTGATCGTGCGCAAGGGGGAGTTGCGCTTCCTGATCGGCCCCAACGGCGCCGGCAAGACGACGCTGCTGGACGTGATCTGCGGCAAGGTGAAGCCGGTGGAGGGCCGCGTGCAGTTCGCCAACGAGGTCGACCTGCTGGCGCACGACGAGCACTCCGTTGCGCGCATGGGCATCAGCCGCAAGTTCCAGGCGCCGTCGGTATTCGACAGCCTCACCGTGCAACAGAACATGGCGCTGGCGGCCGAGGTGCCGCGCGGCTTCCTGGCGGCGGCGTTCCACCGCGAGGGGCACGCCGCGCGGCGGCGCATCGACGAGGTGCTGGAGATGGTGGGGCTGGCCGACCGGCGCGGCGGCGTCGCCGGCACCCTGGCGCACGGCGAGAAGCAGTGGCTGGAGTTGGGCATGGCGATCGTGCAGGATCCGGAGCTGCTGCTGGTGGACGAGCCGGTGGCCGGCATGACCGCCGGCGAGCGGGAACGCACCGGCGAGATCCTGGAAGCGATAGCCCGCGAGCGCTCGGTGGTGGTAGTGGAGCATGACATGCAGTTCGTGAGCCGCTTCGCCAGCCTGGTGACCGTCCTGCACGCCGGTCGCGTGATCTGCGAGGGCGACTTTGCCACTGTAAAGCAGGATCCCACGGTGATCGACGTTTACCTGGGCCGTGAGCCGGGAGGCGCCGATGCGCCGGGAGGCGGAAGTGCTGCTTGAAACCAGTGCCCTGCGTTCCGGGTACGGCAGCTCGGTGATCGTGCACGATCTCGACCTGCAGGTGAGCGCCGGCGAGGTGGTGGCGGTGATGGGACGCAATGGCGTCGGCAAGAGTACGCTGCTGAAAACGCTTATCGGCGTGCTCGGCACCGCCGGCGGGACGATCACGTTTGGCGGGGATGACGTGACGCGCTGGAACGCGGACCGGCGCTCGCGCGCCGGCATCGGCTACGTGCCGCAGGGGCGCGAGATTTTTCCGTTTCTGACCGTATCCGAGAACCTCTACCTCGGCATGGAGGCGCACGACCGGTCGCGCGACCAGGCGCCGCCGTGGCTGTTCGAGCTGTTTCCCGACCTTGCCGGTATCCTGGAACGGCGCGGCGGCGACCTCAGCGGCGGCCAGCAGCAGCAACTGGCGATAGCCCGCGTGCTGATCACCGGCCCGCGCCTGCTGCTGCTGGACGAACCGACAGAGGGCATTCAACCATCCATCGTCCAGGAGATAGAGCGGGCGATCCGCGGAATCCGCGACCAGGGCGAGTTGGCGATCCTGCTGGTGGAGCAATCGCTCGACTTCGCGCTGCGCCTCGCCGACCGCGTGTACGTGATGGACCACGGCAACTTCGTCCACGAAGGCCGTGCCGGGGCGGAGAACCGCGCGGTCGTCGAGAGTCACCTGATGCTGTAGGAATAGACGAGGGAATCCAATCGATGTTTACGCCGCATGAACGAGACAAGCTGCTGTTGGCGGTCGCCGCGATGGTGGCGCGCGACCGGCTCGGCCGCGGAATCAAGCTCAACTACCCGGAAGCGAACGCGATGATCGCGACCCAGATCATGGAGTGGGCGCGCGAAGGCCGTTCGCTGCCCGACATCGTCGAGCTCGGCCCGACGATTCTGTCCGCCGACGAAGTGATGAGCGGCGTTGCGGAGATGATCCCCAGTGTCCAGGTCGAGGCGACGTTCCCGGACGGCACCAAGCTGGTGACGCTGCACCACCCGATCCAGTGAGCCGATCCAGTGATCACGAACCGAGGACAGGAAGAGAGAACCATGCAGTACAGAGAAACGAGTCCGGCGGATGGACACGCCCGCGCGGCGGCCGCCGCGGACAGCGAGCACGGCGCCGGGGGCGGCAACGGTTGGGCGCCGGGACAGGTCTGGACCGCGCGCAACTCGTGGCGCAGCCTGGCGGAACGGAAGACCGTGCAACTGGCGGTGGCCAATACCGGCGACCGGCCGATCCAGGTGGGCAGCCACTTCCACTTCTTCGAGGTGAATCGCGCCCTGGTGTTCGACCGCTCGCGCGCGTACGGCATGAGGCTGGCCATCGCCGCCGGCACGGCGGTGCGCTTCGAGCCCGGCCAGCGTCACCTGGTGCGCCTGCTGGCCCTGGGCGGTGAGCGCGTCTGCCACGGGCTGAACGGCCTGGTGAACGGCGCGCTCGACGACCCCGGCGTGCGCGCTGCGGCGCTGGCGAAGATGCGGACAGAGGAATTCGGCAATGAGTGACGGGGGGCACGGGCGCAACGGACGCGGCGGATTCGCCAGCACCGGGCCCGGCCATGCCGGCATGTTCGGCCCGACCACCGGCGATCGCATGCGCCTCGCCGACACCGAGCTGATCCTGCAGGTGGAGGCGGATCGGACCATCTCCGGCGACGAGGTGAAGTTCGGCGGCGGCAAGGTGATCCGCGACGGCATGGGGCAGGACCCGCGTGCGAGCCGCGCGGCGGGCGCCCCCGACCTGGTCATTAGCAACGCGCTCGTGGTCGACTACACCGGCATCTACAAGGCGGACATCGCGGTCCGCGACGGGGTGATTTCCGGCATCGGGAAAGCCGGCAATCCCGGCGTCCAGGACGGCGTCGATGCGGCCCTGGTAATTGGGCCGGGCACCGAGGTGGTGGCCGGCGAGGGGATGATCTGCACCGCCGGCGCAATCGACAGCCACATCCACTTCATCTGCCCGCAGCTCATCGAGACCGCGCTGACCAGCGGCGTGACCACGCTGCTCGGCGGCGGCACCGGCCCGGCGCACGGCACCCTGGCCACCACCTGTACGCCGGGGGCGTGGAACCTGGCCCGCATGCTCGAAGCGGCCGAGGCGTACCCGGTCAACCTGGGATTCTTCGGCAAGGGCAACAGCTCGCTGCCGGAACCGCTGCGCGAGCAGGTGTCCGCCGGCGCCTGCGGCCTCAAGCTGCACGAGGACTGGGGCACCACGCCGGCGGCGATCGACTGCTGCCTCGGCGTGGCCGACGAGAGCGACGTGCAGGTGGCGATCCACACCGACACCCTGAACGAGGCCGGATTCGTGGAGGACACCATCCGGGCATTTCGCGGACGCACCATCCACACGTTCCACTCCGAGGGGGCGGGCGGCGGCCACGCGCCCGACATCCTGCGCGTGTGCGGCGTGTCGAACGTCCTGCCCAGTTCCACCAACCCGACCCGCCCGTTCACCGTCAACACGGTGGCCGAGCACCGCGACATGCTGATGGTGTGCCACCACCTCGACCCGGCGATTCCCGAGGATGTCGCGTTCGCCGACAGCAGGATCCGGCCGCAGACCATCGCCGCCGAGGACATCCTGCACGACCTCGGCGCGATCAGCATCATGGCCAGCGACAGCCAGGCGATGGGGCGGGTCGGCGAAGTGATCACCCGTACCTGGCAGACGGCGCACAAGATGAAGGTGCAGCGCGGCGCGCTCGCCGGCGACCCGGCAACGCACGACAACCAACGCATCAAGCGCTACGTGGCCAAGTACACCATCTGCCCGGCGGTCGCGCACGGGGTGAGCTCGCTGATCGGCTCGGTGGAGGTGGGCAAGCTGGCCGACCTCACCCTGTGGAAGCCGGCGTTTTTCGGCGTGCACCCCGAACTGGTGATCAAGGGCGGCTTCATCGCATTCGCCGCCATGGGCGACGCCAACGCCTCCATCCCCACCCCGGAGCCGGTGTGGGGCCGCCCGATGTTCGGTGCCCACGGCGCCGCACGGGCATCCACCAACGTGACTTTCCTGAGCGGGGCGGCGGCCGAGCGCGCGGGCTCCGGCGGCCTGGCGCGGCTGCAGCGCCGGCTGGAGCCGGTGCGCGACACGCGCGCGCTGCGCAAGACCGACCTGCCCCTCAACGACGCGCTGCCGGTGATGGAGGTGGACCCCGACTCCTACAACGTGCGCGCCGACGGCGAGCTGCTGGTATGCGAACCGCTGGCGGCGGCACCACTCGCGCAGCGCTACTTCCTCTTCTGACTGGGCATGGGGGCCGAACCGGCGCTCTCCGCGGAGCACGGCCGCCTGCTGGTGCTGGCCGACAGCGCCTTCCCAACCGGGGCGTTCGCGCACTCCTGGGGCCTGGAGTGGGCGGTGCGGCGCGGCTGGGTCACCGGCGCCGACAACCTGCTCGCGTGGATCCGCGACGCGCTGCGCTTCGGGGTGGCGCCGCTGGACGGGCCGGTGGTGGCGCGTACCGCGCGGTTGGCGGCGGAGTGCCGCGCTCAAGAGCGAGCGCTCGCTCTTGCATTCGTCTCCCGCGCAATACGGCTAAGCGACGACGCGGCGAGCTTTCTGCCGTCGCGTGAGGCGCGCCGCGCCGGCGGCCAACTCGGCCGCTCCCTGCTGGCGGCGGCCGGGGCCGCATTCCCGGCGTTGCGGCGGAACGACGCCCACGGCGAGCTGGTGCAGGCGGCGCGGGGCCATGACGAACGTCCGCAGTTTCCCGTGGCGTGGGGATTCGCCGGCACCGTGCTGGGTGTCGAAGCCGTCGCGCTGGTGCAGGGGTACCTGCTGAACACGGTCCGCCAGTGGGCGCAGGTGGCGATGCGCACTATCCCGATCGGGCAATCCGCGGCCCTCAACCTGGTCGGCCGGCTGCTCGACGATACCGTCCGCCTGGCTGGTGAGGTGGTGCGCGGGCGCCGTCCCCCGGCCTCGATTGCGCCCGGCTGGGACTTGGCGGTGGCCGGGCACAGCGAACTCGATGCGCGCTACTTTCGCAGTTGATCCGGCACGGCCGCATCGTGCGCATCGTGGCCGGCTGGCTCCGTTATATTCTTTTTCAAGGAGTCTCCCGTGACTGACGCTCCACACGCACACCATCGCGGTGCCACGCGCTTCGGCATCGGCGGTCCGG
Organism: Spirochaetaceae bacterium; assembly: GCA_028821475.1. Taxonomy (GTDB): domain Bacteria; phylum Spirochaetota; class Spirochaetia; order SZUA-6; family Bin103; genus Bin103. The sequence continues at coordinate 12,843 of JAPPGB010000075.1, read as the reverse complement.
TGGGTTCGGGCAAGAGCCACCTGCTGCTGCGCCTGTGCCAGCGGCTCGGCGGCGAGCACTCGATCGTGGCCATTACCAACGACATCTACTCGCGTGAGGACGCGGACTTCCTGATCCGCGCCGGCGCGTTGGCCGAAGGCCGCATCGTCGGCGTGGAAACGGGCGGTTGTCCCCATGCCGCGGTGCGCGACGACATCTCCGTGAACGCGGACGCACTGTTGGGTCTCCAGGACCGGTTCCCGGATGCCCGGATGGCGTTCATCGAGAGCGGCGGCGACAACCTGGCGGCCAGTTTCAGCCCCGACCTGGTGGACTACCAGATCTACGTGATCGACGTGGCGCAGGGCGGAGACATCCCGCGCAAGGGCGGCCTGGGGATTACGCGCAGCGACCTGCTGGTGGTGAACAAGATCGACCTGGCGCCGTACGTCGAGGTAGACCTGGAGCGGATGACCGCCGACGTGCGCGCCGCCCGCGGCGGGCGACCGTACGTGATGACCAACCTGAAGGACGGCTCGGGGGTGGATCAGGTGGCGGCCTGGGTGCACGGCGCCTGCACCGCGGCGGCGCCGCGCGCCGGACTTCCCGAGTGGGGTGAGGGCGGCCATCACCATCACCACGAACACCCGCACGTGCACGCGCACCGGTAGGGCGCCCTCGTTGCCACCGCGGACCGTTACCGAGCAGGCGCTCGCACCGGTTCGCGAGCAAGCGCCACGGTCCTTCGACGTCAGGGACCGACATGACCGCCGCTACTTGAGTGCCGTACGCGCACCGGCAGGCCTGCACCGGACCGCGCACGTGGTGTACGCCGCAGCCGACTCCACGCCGCGCCGCCTGTGCCGCACCGCCCGGTCTCGACCCAGCGGGCAGCCTGCACCGCCACCTGGTGGGCGACCGCTTGTGCACCGGTGCTCGGCCATCGGCGGGCTGTCGGCACCCCAGGACATGGCGCCGTGACGGCCGCGGTGCGCCGCGGCGAGGTGCGGCTTACCGCCGAGGGACGGCGCTGGCGGACCGGCTACCGAGCGCCGCTGTTCGTCAACGTGCTGCCCTGCCCCGACGGCGGGCTGCTGGCGGCGCCCGTGGACCAGGGCGGCGGCCTGCGCAACGGCGAACGGCACCTGCAGCGCGTCGCGCTCGCCGCCGGCGCCGAGGTAACCTGGGCCCCGCCGGCAAGCACTCTGTGCCTTCCCGCCGCACCGGGTTCTCCCGCCGGACCGGGTTCTCCCGCCGGACCGGGTTCTCCCGCCGGACCGGGTTCGACCGGAAGACCCCGTGCGCCGGAAGAGTCCGAAGCCGGCGGCGGGGTTGCCCACCTGCAACTGGCGGCGCGGGTGGGCGGCGGCAGCTACTTGCGCGTTGCCGGTCCGCCGCTGATACCGTTCGCCGGCGCCGCGGTGGCGCAGACCACCGTGGTGTCCATAGCCGCCGGCGGCGAGTGCCTGCTGGTGGAGAGCGGCTGCCCCGGACGCACGCAGATGGGGGAACGCTGGGCGTTCAGCCGGCTTGCCTATCGGCTCACCGTGCTCCACGATGGCCGCGTGGTGTATCGCGAGCGCTGGGACCTGCGCCCGCCGGCCGTGCCGCTGGCGGCCAGCGGCTTCGGGGACTACCTGGCCTGGGGGACGTGCGTGGCATGTGGCCCGCGCGCCGCGGCCGAGCTGGCCGGCATTCGCCGCCGGCTGGCGGCCGACGGCGCCGCCGTCAGCCAGGGCGCCCTCACCGACGACGTGGCCGTGGCCCGCATCCTCGACCCGCACGGCTACCTGCTGACCAGCCTCGCCTCCGACTTGGCGCGCCCCGTGCGGAGCGAGACGGCGTGACGGCCGCGACCGGGCCGCCCTACCTGCTGGGCATCGACATCGGCACCACCAACCTGAAGGCCAACCTGTACGACGTGGCGGGACGGCGTGTCGCGGCCGCCTCGCGCCCTACCGTGGCCGGGCACCCCCATCCCGACAATCCGGACTGGGCCGAGTATTCGCCGGAGGCGCTGTGGCAGGCCACCGCTGCCAACATCCGCGAGGTAGTCGGCCAGGTACCCGATGCCCGGCAGATCAAGGCGCTGGCGGTGGTCGGCATGGGCGAGCCGATCATTCCGGTCGACCGGCGCGGCGACTGGCTGTACCCGGCCATCTGCTGGTTCGACCGGCGCACCGAGCCGCAGGCTCAGTGGTGGCGCGAGCACGTCGGGGCGCGCCGCGTGTACGGGATCACCGGCCAGCCGGTCAGCTTCTTCCTGTCGCTGAACGCGATGCTGTGGCTGCGTGAGCACGAGCCGGAAGTGTTCCGGCGCGCCCATCGCTGGCTGGTGGTGGAAGATTACGTGATGTTCAAGCTGGCCGGCGTGTACGCCACCGACTACTCGATTGCCAGCCGCACCATGGGCTTCGACGTGCAGCGCAAGTGCTGGTCCGAGGAGGTTTTCGCCGCCGCCGCCCTGGACCCTGCGGTGATGGCGCTCCCCCACCCCAGCGGAACCGCGGTGGGCAGCGTGACGGAGTCGGCGGCCGCCATGACCGGCCTCGCGCCCGGTACCGTGGTGGCCACCGGCGGCCACGACCACGGCTGCACCTCGCTGCCGGCCAACGTTCTTGGTCCAGACTCGGTGCTGAACTCCACCGGCACCGCCGACGTGATGCTCGGCGTGCTGCCCGAGGCTCGCCTGACCGAGGCGGCGCACGCTGCCGCCATCCCGGTATATCCGCATCCGCTACCGGACCGCTACCAGGTGATGGACTGCATCCTGTTCGGGGCCACCGCGCTGGACTGGTACCTGGAGCGGTTCGGCGGCGACCTCCGCGAGCGCGCCGTGCACACGGGGGGCAACGTGTACGACCTGCTGCTGGCGGGTGCCGAGCAGGCGGACGCGCGCGCGGACGGACTGATCTGGCTGCCCAATGTGCGCGGCACGCCCACCGACCCGGCGGTGCGCGGCGCATTCCTCGGCATTCGCGACTCGCACACCGGCGGCGATTTCGTACGCGCCATCCTGGAAGGGATCTGCTACGAGGTCAGGGCGCGCATCGATCAATTCGAACGCCTGTTCGATGCCGACGTACAGCGCGTGGTGGCGGTGGGCGGTGCCTCCCGCTCACCGTTCTGGAGCCAGCTCCGCGCCGACGTGACCGGACGCACGGTGGAGGTGCTCGACACCGACGAGGCGGCCTCGCTCGGCGGCGCCATGCTGGCCGGCATCGCCGCCGGCATCTACCCCGACCACGAAGCCGCCGTGCGGCAGGTATACCGCGTGCAGCGCCGGTTCGCGCCCGATCCGCGCCGGCGCGAGCAGTACGACGAGTGCTACCGCCGCGTGTACCGCCGGTGCGCGGCATCCCTGCGAGGCGTCGACGCCGAACTCGCCGGCATCTTCCCGCCCGAGATTTGACCGGTCCGCGCCCAAGTCATGCTCAGCCGATCGCCCCCCGGGGGATCGATCTGCGCCGCGCCGATGCCCGGTTGCCGAGCGCGGCACGGCGCAACCGCTACGAGTAGGTGACGCCGAGCTTGATGCAGGCGGCGGGGCTCTCGTCGATCTCCCGGTAGGCGGCCGCGCTGTCCTCGAACGGCACCACCGGGTCGAGCAAGCCGTCCACCCGCAGCCGGCCCCGCTCCAGCAACGCGAAAGCTGCATCGTACAGCCGCGCGGAGTCCCAGCGCGGGAACAGGCGGTGCGGCGCGCTCACGTCGCGGCTGGAGATCAGGTTGATGCGGTTGCGGTGCCACTCGCCCTCCAGGCTGAGGCCGCGGCCCTCGCCGGGGTAGTAGGCCACCGACACCACGGTGGCCCCGTAGGCGGCGGCGCGCAGTGCGTCGTTGAGGCCGGAATAGCTGCCGCTGGTCTCGATCACGGCGTCGGCGCCCAGCTTGCCCGTAGCGGTCTTCACCACCAGGCCGGTGTCCTCGGCGAGCGGGTCGATCACCAGGTCGGCGCCGAGGTGCGCGGCAAGCGCGCGGCGGCGTGGTATCGGATCGGCGCCGGCCACCCAGGCGGCGCCCTGCAGGCGCGCGATCTGCACCGCCAACTGCCCGATCGCGCCGAGTCCGGTCACCAGCACCCGGTCGCCCACGCCCAGGCTCGAATCGCGCACCCCGGACAGGGCGACGCACGCCGGATCGCCGCACACCGCCGCGTGCGGGTGCATGCCCGCGGGCACTGGGCGCAGTCGGGCTGCCGCAACCGTGTGCGTCTCGCGGATCGACAGGTTCCCGTACACCTGGTCACCCACCGCGAACGACTCCACGGCGCCGCCCACGGCGACCACCTCGCCCACCGTCACGGTACCGAGCGCCATCGGGAAGCGCGGCCTCATGCCGTGGGCGGTCCGCGTCCCCGTGCGGCGGTGCAGCTTCAATTCGGCGTCGAACGGCTGCGTGGCATCCATCGTGTCGGCGCGGTAGGCGCGCAACTGGGTGCCGTGCTTGACGGTGGAGAAGGTGCTGCGCAGGCGCACCTGGTCCGTCCCGAGCGGCGGCTCTTCGTACGTGCGCAGTTCCGGCGTGCGCGGCGCGGTGGCGATCAATTCTCGCGGCATGCGGCCTCCCGCACCCTGCCTACACCCATTGACCGGCGCACGTCCACCGACAACGTCGCGCCGCCCCGCCCGGCGCGGGCGGCACTTGCTCCGGAGGCTGCCGCGCATTGCACGGCACCGCGCCATCCGTTACGGTACGGCCCTGGAGGTCATACCGAATTTCCATGAAGAGAACCATATGCGCAGCCGCCCTGGGCGTGCTGCTGGCCGCCGGTGCGTTCGGCGCCGGCCAGGAAGGCGCCGCGGGCGCCGCGGGCGGCACAACCGGCACCGGCGGCAGCGGCATGTCGCCGCTCACCGACGGCACCTGGTGGGCAACGCTGTCCGACTTCGAAGCCGAGACCGGCATGCAGATCGCCTCGTTTACCGGCGCCCCGATGCTGGCGCAGGCGGTAGCGGACGGCTCCCTGCCCGCGGTGGAGGACCGGCTACCCGACCAGCCGATGGTGGTGCAACCGTTCGAGAGCATCGGGCGTCACGGCGGCACTCTGAACCTCGTCAAGCAGTTCGACGACTTCTGGGGCGCCGGCTCCTACATGCACCTGGAGACGATGCTCGGCCGCGGGCGGCCCGACGTGGACCGCGTGGTCATTCCCAACATCGCCCACGACTGGGAGTACTCCGACGACGCGCGCCGGCTCACCCTGTTCCTGCGCGAAGGCCACAAATGGTCCGACGGCTCACCGTTCGGCGCGGACGACTTCCTGTTCTGGTACGAGGACCTGATCCTCAACGAGGAGTACACCCCGGTCATCTCGCGCCGCTGGTACGTCAACGACGAGCTGATGAAGATGAGCAAGGTCGACGACAACACCGTGCAGTTCGACTTCGCCGGCCCCTGGCCCGGACTGATCTACAACCTTTCCGGCGGCGCCACCGGCATCATCATGCGCAGCCCGTACGCGCCGGGCGCCTACCTGAAGCAGTTCCACCCCGACTACAGCGACAACGCGGCCGATCTGGCCAAGGAAGCGGGTTTCGACACCTGGTTCCAGCACCTGCGCAACCGCGCCCGCTACAACGACGACGAAGCCGTGGTCGGCGTACCGCTGCTGTCGGCCTGGATTCCGGAAACGGTCGAGATCGACTTCGTGATCCAGACGCGCAACCCCTACTACCACAAGATCGACCCGGCCGGTAACCAGCTTCCCTACATCGACCGCCTGCGCTCGCAGCTCGCCGGCGACACCGAGCTGATCGCGGCGCGCGTGATCAGCGGCCAGAGCGACTACGGCGCCGGCATCTACGGCGGCGGCGTCAGCGTAGCCAAGCTGCCGGTGCTGCTGTCGCGCGCGGAGCAGAACAACCTGCGCGTCTCGGTGGCGCCGACCCCGACCAGTTGGGGTGCGCTGGAGGTGGGCCTGTTCTTCAACAACACGGTGCCCGACCCGGTGCTGCGTGAGTTGTTCGCCGACGTACGCTTCAAGCAGGCGATGTCGCTCGGCATCGACCGCGACGAGATCAACGACCTGGTGTTTGCCGGGCTCGGCAAGCCCTCGCTGGCCACCGTGCAGTCCAACTCCCCCTGGTACGACGAGCAGACCGCCACCGAGTTCGCGGTCTACGATCCCGACCGTGCCATGGCGCTGCTCGACGAGATCGGCCTCGCCAAGGACGCCGACGGCAACCGGATACGGCCCGACGGAGCGCCGCTGGAGATCATCCTGACCATCGCCCCGTTCGTGCCCACCCACGCCCCCTCGGCCGAGTTGATCGCCGACCATTGGACCGCGATCGGCGTACCGACCGTGATCGACCAGACCGCCGGCGGCGAGATGTGGCAGAAGTACAGCGCCAACGAGTCGATGCTGTCGCTGTGGCAGCTCGACGAGAGCGACTACGGCCGCACCGTCGGGTCGCTGCAGTGGTGGGCCGGCGGCCAGTTCTGGGGCCGCGAGTGGCAGAGGTGGCGGCAGACCGCCGGCGAAGAGGGCGAGGAGCCGCCCGCCGAAGTGCAGGAGTACTTCGCGACGTGGGGCAAGCTGCCGGTGGTCACCGACGATGCGGAGCGCATCGAGTACGGCAAGCGCGCCATCGCGCTGCTCGGCGAGAACTTGTGGTACATCGGCGTCATGGCGCCGCCGCCGGACGTGCGCTACGCGCGCGCCACGCTGCGCAACATCGACCTGGAGCACCTGCCGCACCTGCAGTACGCGCCCGCGGCGGCGTTCCAGTGGTACCTTGACGAGTAGGGCGCGAGACGACACCGCTCCCTCCTTGACCGTGACGCCGGCCCCCGCGCGGGCCGGCGTCACCCCCTGCGATCATGATTGACTACGTGCTGCGCCGGGTGGCGTACATGGTCGTGGTGCTGGTGATCATCTCGGTGTGCGCCTACGTGATCATCCAGCTCCCCCCCGGCGACTACCTGACCGACTACCTGGCCCGCCTCCAGTCGCGCAGCACCGGCGTCGACGAGGCGATGATCGAGGCGTTGCGCAGGCAGTACGGTCTCGACCTGCCGATGCACATGCAGTACCTGCGTTGGGTCGGCAAGATGGTCCGCGGCGACTTCGGCCAGTCGTTCTCGTTCCAGGAACCGGTCAGCGAACTGCTCATGGAGCGGCTGCCGATGACGGTGCTCATCTCCATGCTCTCGCTGGTGTTCGTTTACGCGGTGTCCATACCCATCGGCATCTACTCCGCCACGCACCAGTACTCCCTTACCGACTATGGCGTTACGGTGCTCGGATTCATCGGTCTGGCAACCCCGAACTTCCTGCTCGCGCTGGTCCTGATGCTGCTGTTCTTCCAATTCTTCGGCCTCAACATCGGCGGCCTGTTCTCGATCGAGTTCGTCGATGCGCCGTGGAGCTTCGCCAAGTTCCTTGACCTGCTCGCCCACCTGCCGGTTCCGATTATCGTGATCGGCACGGCGGGCACCGCCGGCCTGATCCGCGTGCTGCGCAGCTCGCTGCTCGACGAGCTGGCCAAGCAGTACGTAATCACTGCGCGCGCCAAGGGGCTGGACGAGAACTCGCTGCTGTTCAAGTACCCGGTGCGGGTCGCGGTCAATCCCATCATCAGCACCGTCGGCTGGATCCTGCCCGGCATCGTGTCCGGCGAGACCATCGTGGCCATCGTGCTCGGCCTGCCCACCATCGGGCCGCTGGTGTTCCGCTCGCTCATGCAGCAGGACATGTTCCTGGCCGGCAGCACCATCATGATTCTGAGCTTCCTGACCGTGGTCGGCACCCTGATCTCCGACATTCTGCTGGTGATCGTCGATCCCCGCATCCGCTTCGAGGCGGTTGGAAAGTAACGCCGTGGCCGACCGAGCCGAGCAGTACTACCTCGCCACCCAGTGGCAGCTCATGTGGCGCAAGTTCCGCCGCCACCGGCTGGCGCTGCTCGGCGGCGGCGTCCTGCTGGTGTTCTACCTGTTCGCGCTGCTGGCGCAGTTCGTCGCCCCCACCACCCCCTCGACGCGCAACCGCGAGTTGGTATACGCGCCGCCGCAACGCGTCCGGCTGTTCCACGAAGGGCGCCTCGTCGGGCCGTTCATCTACCCGTTCGAGCGCTCCATAGACCCCCTGACCACGCAACGCATCTATACTCCCAACAAGGAGTTGGTGCATCGGATCCGGTTCTTCGTGCGGGGCGAGCCGTACCGCTTCTGGGGATTGGTCAAGACCGACCTGCACCTGTTCGGCGCCGAGGACGCCGCCGTCGTGGTGCTCGGCGCCGACTCGTTCGGGCGCGACCTGTTCACGCGCAACCTGTACGCGGCGCGGGTGTCGCTGTCGGTGGGTCTGGTCGGGGTCTCGCTCAGCTTCGTGCTCGGCATTTTCCTCGGCGGCGTCTCCGGCTACTACGGCGGCGCCGCCGACGCGGCGATTCAGCGCATCATCGAATTCCTGATCTCGCTGCCCACCATCCCGGTGTGGATGGCGTTGGCCGCCGCCCTGCCGCCGCAGTGGTCGTCGATCAAGGTCTACTTCGGCATCACCATCATCCTGTCCATCGTCGGCTGGACCGGCCTGGCGCGCGTGGTGCGCGGCAAGCTGCTGGAGCTGCGCGAGGCGGACTTCGTAATGGCGGCGCGCGTGTCCGGCGCCCCGGAAGGCGCGATCATCGGCCGCCACCTGCTGCCGTCGTTTCTGAGCTACCTGATCGTGCACCTCACGCTGGCGATCCCGGGCATGATCCTCGGCGAGACCGCGCTCAGCTTCCTCGGCCTCGGCATCAGGTCGCCGGCGGTGAGCTGGGGCACGCTGCTGCAGGACTCACAGAACGTGCAGACCGTCCTGCTGTACCCATGGCTCATGCTGCCGGCGCTGTTCGTGGTGGCGGCCGTGCTGATGTTCAACTTCCTCGGCGACGGCCTGCGCGACGCCGCCGATCCCTACAAGTAGGGGACAGCTCATCAAGCCGCGCGAGCACCCCACAATTTGACAAAATGTGGGTCAAGTGCGAGACTGGAAGTACTCCATACTACCGGGAGGCCGCCATGAGCCGCATTTCGATCGACGTCACCGACGCAGAGCACCGCAAGCTGAAGGCGCTAGCCGCGCTGAACGGCCAGTCCGTCAAGCACTTCGTGCTCGCGCGGACCATCGGCGACCAGGCACAGGACGCCGATCTGTCCGAACTCGAGGAGCTGCTCGACAAGCGCATCGACCGCGCGCAGGCGGAGGGCGCGAGCAGGCGGACTGTCGGAGGCATCTTCGGGCAGGCTCGCCGGAGTGCGGGCCCGAGCCCGGATGCCTGACTACGAACTCACTCCGGACGCCGAAGCCGACCTGCACGCACAGTCCGCGGTCTGCCGCTCCTTCCGGCTGCGGTGTGGGCACGCGCCCGCGCGTGGCGCAGGAGGCGGGCGTAGATGAGGGCGTTGAGGGCCAGCACGCCGATGCCGATGGCGATCTGCATGGTACGCGTCAGGGTGCCGGGGTAGATGAGCCGCAGCAGGTAGTGTTCCAGGAAGCGCACGTCGTAGCCGCCGGCGCCGGCCAGGGCGCGCAGGTGCAGCTCCAGCGGCGTGAGCGGGCAGATCCAGCCGGCCAGCTCCATCACCCCGCCCCACAGAAACGAGGGCGCGTGCAGGAACGCCACCCAGCGCCAGCGCAGCACCAGCGCCCCGCCCGCCACCACGAACACGATGAACGCGAAGTGGAACAGCAGGACGCCGTCGGCGAGCGCGCCGTAGATCATGACACCAGCTATCCGCTACGCGAAGTCGAGGTTTTCGGTGATGCGGGTGCCGTCTCGGTGGAACGCCTGCACGTAGCTTCCGATGCGCCGCTTGGCCTCGGCCAGGTCGTGGTTGTTGAGGTTGATGTTCAACAGGTCGATGTACCACGGCGTCTTCACTCCGTCGAGCACGTAGACGTCGGCGATCTCGCGCGCCACCGGCAGGGTGGTGCGCTTGGAGTCGTCGTGCACGTCGCGGTTGTCGGCGGCCTGCAGCTTGCCGTACTCCTCGGCCAGCAGGCGTTCGAAGATCTCCGCCGTGAAGCGGGTGCCGGCGGCCAGGCCGGTGCCGGGGTCGTCGTCGGTGAGCGCGGCGCCCTTGTGCAGCCACTCCCACAGGATGCTGAGCCGGATCTCGCCGGTGGCCATGTCCTCCATCAGGTACAGCACGTCGTCGTCGCCGAATGAGTCGGCCGGCTTCAGGGCGGCCGCCTGCATGCCCTGCCCGAACGCATTGCCGTACTGCAGCGCCACGCTCAGCAGGTCGCGCGCCCCGCGCACCGTGCGCGGCGCCTCCTCCAGCTCGGTCAGGCCGGCGGCGTCCGTGTCGGTGTAGGTGAGCGCCGGAAACGCGCGCCCGAGCTGGTTCGCCTCCCCCGCCCGCTCCCACACGGGGCGCACGATGTGCACCATCTTCCAGTGCGCCACCCACTTGCCGCTGGCGCCGGCCTGCTGCTCGCGCTCGCCGCCGGCCACCGCCTTGTTCATCGACGCCTCCACGCCCGCCTCCGAACCGACCGGGATGTTGGGCTCCATGCCGCCCTGCCACAGCGCGTAGTTGCCGTTCTCATCGGCGGTGTTGACGGCGCGGCGCACGCGATCCTCGTAGTTGCGCATGTAACCGTAGGTCATCAGGATGGCGTCGATGTTGGGGTTGATGAACGAGCCGTCCCACGCCATCGCGTCGGCGACGCTGTTGATGTAGTCCCAGCGCCCGGTGTTGAAGCCGACGAAGTGGCGGCCGAGGGCGGCGCGGATCTCCATGAGCTGGAACGAAGCCTCCAGTTGCTCGACCAGCACGTACGCCTTGATCGACCCGGCGCTGATGCCGAGGTGCGCCTCCAGGGCGTCGAGCATGGCGCCCCACAGCGCCGCCTCCTCGGCGGTCTGAATCTTGGGAAGGTAGAGCACGATCGACGATCCCTGCTCGGCAAGGCGGCGGTAGTTGCCCGTCACGTACATTGCCGCATCCACGATCGATGCCGAAAATCCGGTGCCGCCGGCCTCGCGCACGTGGCGGTCGTCGAGGTGCAGGCCGCGGGCGCGAAAGATCTTGGTGGTAAACCCCAACTGCGCCTGCCAGTCGTCGACGATGGCGCGCCCGAAGAAGCTCTGTCCCCAGGCGTTCATTCCGGCCGCCACCTGCTCGGCGGCGCCCAGGAACAGGTCGTCGCCGGCGATCGCCAAGCGCAGGTTGCGCTGGTTGTCGAGCGACATGGTGGTGATCTGGCCGAGCGCGTCCTCGCCGTCGAACATCCAGCCGTCCGCGCCCGACAGCAGCGCGTAGGCGACGTTGCGGATGCTGCGGTCTACCGGCGTATTCGGCTTGGCGCCCGGGCCGGTGCCCTGGATCCACTGCCGCTGCAGGTCGTGCGGAATCTCGCTGCCGGCGAAGCGGCCGTCGCGCGCCGCCTGCACGCCGATGCCGGTGCCGGCGATGGTGGCGCCGGGATCCAGGAAGCCGATGCGCTCCCCTGCCCGCGCCCGCCGGGCACGCCGCTCGATGCGCTCCCGCATCAGCCGCCGCCGCTGTTCGTTGAATCCGGCCAGCGCGTGCAGCGCGTCCAGCACCTCCGGGGTGTACACGTCTTCATACTCGCGCTCCAGTTGCGCGCGGATCTCCAGGTCCGGGGTCGCCTTGCTCATACCGCATGAGAGTCTACGGAGCTTTTCGGGTCACCGACAACCGCGACAATCGTTGCCATCGTTGCCATCGTTGCCATCGTTGCCACCGCCGGCCCTCCGCCTGGCAATTGGTGCAAACCGTACCGGTCGTGCCGGCGTTCTCGTCACTGAGTATTGTGGAGTATGCTGACGTATCGGTCCCGGCGCGGGATCTCCGTTCTGGCGGGCGAGAAACCACGGCGTCGCGGCAGCACAAGGAGGCGGTGAGGCGCTATGGCACACAGACTGGATGGCAGGGTTCTGGATGGCAGGGTTGCCATCGTGACCGGCGGCAACAGCGGGATCGGTGAAGCCACCGGCAAGGTACTGGCGCGCGCGGGCGCCAAGGTCGCGTTGCTGGCCAGAGGGCAGGACAAGGGTCGAGCCGTGCAGGACGAGATTCGCGCGGCCGGCGGCGACGCCACCTTCGTGACCTGCGACGTCAGCGACCATGCTTCGGTCGAGGCCGCGGTGGCGCAGACCGTCGAAACCTGCGGCGGCGTACAGATCCTGGTGAACAACGCCGGCGGCGGCGCGCTCGGCGGCAGAGCCGGGGAACCGATGCGGCTGGAAGACAACGAGACCTGGGATCGTGTTGTCGGTACCAACCTGACCGGTCCCTTCTACATGACCCGGGCGGTGTGGCCGCACCTGGTGGAAGCCGGTGGCGGGGTCATCACCAACATATCGTCGGGAGCCGCGGGCGGCGGCTTCACGACCAGGCTGCTGGAAGTTGGTGGGGGCTTCGACGTGTCCAGCTACTATGCGTCCAAGGCCGGACTCGAAGGCCTGACCCGCGTTACCGCCAGCATGGGCGGGCCGCACCACATCAGGGTCAATGCGATCCGTCCGCAGCTCATCGTAGACAAGCAGGGCCATCACTGGCTCGAGGGCCTGCGCGACCTGCTGCAGGTCCTGGACGGCCAGCTCCAGGCCGATGACATCGCCAACATGATCCTGTTCCTCAGTTCCGCGGACGCCCGCTTCATCACCGGCGAGACCATCGAGGTCGGCGGCGGGTTCATGTACAAGTTGTAGGGACGCACCCGGACCACCCAGACGCGCAGAGCGAGCAGTTGACGGTCGGTATCGGACGGCGTATGATGGACTACTTGGATTTGGGACCCATGCCGACCATGCGCGACCATAGCACTCAGAACCGCAACCGTTACGCCGTCGGGTAGAGCGCTGGCGCGCGCACCCGTAGGTGGAGGGTTTCCAGCCCCGC
>JAPPGB010000074.1 GCA_028821475.1 Spirochaetaceae bacterium | reverse complement strand
CGGCAACAGCTACTCCCTCCGCCTGCGGCAGAGCGCGCCTCTCCTCGACTCTACGTCGAATGATGTACAGTGTAGGAGATGTGGATCGAGCGGCACATCGAGGCCTACCTGGCGCAAAGCGCCGCACAGCGGCCGGTCCTGGTGCTGACCGGTGCCCGCCAGACCGGCAAGACCAGCCTCGTAGAGAGGCTGTTTCCGAATCACGAGCTGGTGAGCCTCGATTTGCCCAGCGAGGCCGAGCAGGCGGAGGGTGATCCGGCAGCGTTTCTCCGCCGCCACCCGCCGCCGCTGGTGGTCGACGAGGTGCAGTACGCGCCGAAGCTGTTCCGCCACTTGAAACATGTCGTGGACCAACAGCGCGACCGTGCAGGGCTCTTTGTGCTTACCGGTTCCCGGAAGCTGCAATTGATGCATGCCGTGTCGGACTCGCTCGCCGGCCGGGCCAACGTCGTCGAATTGGAGACCCTGTCCTGGGCCGAAGCGTCGGCGGCGGATGCATCGCTCACCGTCGAGCAGTTCCTGGTGCGCGGTGGCTTCCCGAACTGCATGCCCGACCGGAGCTCGATGCGTCGAGCTTCTACCCCGCCGGCGCCGCGGGCTCCGGCATAGTCATCTGCCGGACCCCCAATCCCTATCCGATCACCAGCCGCGTGACGGCAGTGAGTGCCGGGACTCTGCCGCCTCCCTGGTAGTGTTCGCATCCACACCACGGCCGGCCGGCGCCGTTCGTGTGGATTCAGCCTGAGGCAAGAGAAAATGCGGCAAAGGAGTCAGGTGACGTTGGCTTTTTCGAAGCGGATGCGGGGGTCGATGGCGGCGAGGATCATGTCGGAGACGAACATGCCGATGATGGTCAGGAAGCACAGGAACATGACGATGGTGCCGGCCAGGTACATGTCCTCGGTGAGCAGGGCGCGGAACAGCAGCGGGCCGACGGTGGGCAGGCTCAGCACCAGCGCGGTGATAGTGTCGCCGGAGACGATCGCCGGCAGCACCCAGCCCACCGTGCTGACGATCGGGTTGAGGGCCAGCCGCACCGGGTAGCGGAACAGCAGCCGGCTCTCCGACAGGCCCTTGGTGCGCGCGGTGATCACGTACTGCTTGCGCAACTCGTCGAGCAGCATGCCGCGCATCACCCGGATCACGCCGGCGGTGCCGGCGGTGCCGAGCACGATGATCGGCACCGGCAGGTGCTTGATCATGTCCCAGACCTTGCCCAGCGACCACGGCGCGGTGGAGTACTCCGGCGAGAACAGCCCGCCGATGGAGATGCCGAACGCGTTGTTGAACACGATCATCAGCACCAGGGCGAGCAGGAAATTGGGCGTGGCCAGGCCCACGAAGCCCACTATCGTGACCGAGTAGTCGAAAAGCGAGTACTGGTGGGTGGCGGAGTAGATCCCCACTGACACCGCCACCGCGTAGGTGAACACCGTGGCGCCGAGGCTGATCACGATGGTGAGCAGCAGCCGCTCGCCGACCAGGTCGATCACCGACTTGTGCCACTGCACCGAGCGCCCGAAGTCGCCGCGGAACATGCCGCCCACCCACTTCAGGTAGCGGATGTGCTGCGGCTGGTCGAGTCCGTACTGGCGGCGCAGCGACTCGATCTCCGACTCGTCCAGTATCTCGCCGCTCGCCTCGAGCTGGCGCACGTACATGGTCAGGTAGTCGCCGGGCGGGAGCTGGATGATGATGAACGCCACCAGCGACATGGCCGCGATCATCAGCAGCATGTACACGAAGCGGCGGGTCACATAGTCCAGCATTCCGGCGGCGCTCCGGGCGGGTCGGCGCCGCGCGCGCCGGGAGTTGCACCCCGGACCGCGCGCGGCGGACTCCTCAGGCCTGCGCTACTCCTTCCAGAACCACTGCTCGGCGGCGTCGCCCACCACCACCGAGTAGTAGCCCTCCGCCTCGGCGTTCTCGATGTTGCCGAGCTTGGCGTTGTACACGAACGGCACCGGGGCGGCGGCGACCGTGCCGATTACCCAGACGTTCTCGGCCTGGCTCTCCCAGATCTCCTTGTGGGCGGCCTGGCGTTCGGCCGCGTCGCCGGTGGACTGCATGATCTCCTTGAGCTCGTACAGCCGCTTCACGTCGTCGGGCGGCTCGGTGCCGGCCTCGCCGTCGGTCGCGATCCAGTTGTGCCAGCCGAACGCGGTCACGCTGAAGAACGCGGGGCCGTAGATGTGCATGTACTGCACCGGCAGCCACCAGTCGGCGAAGTGGATCTCGAAGGCGCGGTTCTGGCTCCAGTAAAGGCGTCCGTCCACCTGCTTGATCTGGGTATCGATGCCGATCGGCTTCATGAACTCCGGAAACAGCTCGGCGCCGGGGGTGGCGGTCGGGGTCACTTCATAGTAGGTGAACGGAATCGCCAGCCGGCGGCCGTCCGGCATCAGCCGGTATTCTCTCTTGTCGTCCCACTGCAGGCCCATCTCGTCGAGCAGCGCGTTGGCCGCGTCCACGTCGTACTGCATGTAGGCGTCGTCCATGTACTGCTCCCAGACGTCCGAGCCCTTGGGCGGCGCATACTGCGCCTCGCGCCCGAAGTCCAGGAACACCGACTTCTTTACCTCGGTGCGGTCGATCGCCATCGACACCGCCTGCCGGAAGCGCTTGTCCTGCACGATCTCGGCGTACACCTGGTCCTCGGGGGTGAGCGAGGCAAAGTAGATCAGGAGCTGGTCCTGCCACGCCGGCAGCGCCAGGGTGCGGTAGCCGCCCTTCTCCTCGTTGGACTTGAACAGCGGGAAGTCGCCGAGGCGGATGAACTGGAACTGCAGGTCGGTCTCGCCGGCGACAATCTTGGCGGTCATCACCTCCAGGTCGGTGACGAAGATGCGGTGGCCGCGGTCGATGTAGGGGAGCTGCTTGCCGGTCGGGTCGATCTTGTAGAAGTAGGGGTTGCGCTCCAGGATGAACTCGCTCGGGTTGGGCTCGTCGACCACGTTCCAGGGATGCAGCGACGGCGCCTCGATGGCGTTCGGATAGCGCGTGGGGACGTAACTGGCCGCGGTCTGGCTGAGCACGTCGAAGGAGTTGTAGAACTTGCCCCACTCCTCGGCGGAGTAGCCCTGCTCCTTCATCACGTCCTCGATATCCTCGATGTCGGTGTAGGCGGTGTGGAACTGCTTCATGTAGTGGGCCGCGCGCATGAAGTGGCCCGGCGCCCGCCCGGTGAGCTCGCTCAGGAACAGGCCGTACGGCTTGGCAAAGCTCAGCGAGAAGGTGTAGTCGTCGACGATCGACAGCTTGACCGGCTCGCCGCCCCACTTCGCCCAGGTCGGCAGGGTGGGGGTGATCTCCTCGTTGAAGTAGTTGTCCTCGAACGCGTAGCGCACGTCCTCGGTGGTGACCGGGACGCCGTCCGACCACTTCAGCCCCTTGCGGATGGTGAAGGTGAACTCGTCGGCCGCGTCGTTCTGCTCCCAGCGCTCCAGGACCGAGGGCTGGATCTCGGCGCCGACGAAGTTGTAGCGGTGGTTGCTCGCCGAGGGCGCGATCTCCATGAGCTGCACCGCGTTCAGGTGGCGCAGGTAGTGGTCGTAGTCGATGGTGTACTCGGTCCAGGTCAGGGTGCCGCCGTACTTGCCGTCCTCCACCCAGGTCTCCATCACCACCGGGTTGTCGGGCAGCCGCTCCTCGACCGGGGGCAAGCCCTTGCCGGCCAGGAAGGGCGACTCGGAAAAGGTGATCTCGGCACGGGTGCGGGCTACGTAGTCGTCCATGTTGTACTGGCCGATCGGCAGCCGTACCCGGTCGGAACTCTGGCTTGCCGCGGCGGCGGCGGTGTCGCCGCCGGAAGCCGATTCGTCGGTGCCGCCGGCGGTCAGCAGCAGCGGCGCCGCGCACACCATGAGCGCGGCCAGTAGCGCGATTCGTTTCAAAGGGATCCTCCTGAATGTGTTCCGCGGCGCCCGGGTGACGGGCGGCGGGACCGTGGCAGGGTAGGGTGAGCCATGGCCGATGTCAAGGAACCGCTCGCCGAACTCGGCAGGCAGCCGGTGGCCGGTACGGTCGCTGGCCCGGAACTCACCCTTCGCGGTTGGGCATGCCTGGCGCGCGCGGTTGGTGGAGACCGACCTGGAGGGTCATTCCGCAAGGAAGCCGACGATGCGGGCCGATGAGTCGCCGGCGCGCTTCATCTCGTCGAATGCCTCCTGGAAGGCGCCCTGCGACAGGCGGAGGCGCGCCTCGCCGTCCAGGTCTTCGGTCGCAATCTGCACGGTGCGATGGACCCACTCCTTTATGAACGCCGGAGTCGCGCCGTCGCTCATCGCGACCAGCCGCTCCACGTCGGTCGCGGCGTAGTCGTACTCCCTGGCATACTGCTCCAGGTAGCGGCGGCGTAGGGTGTCGCCGGGCGGTCCGAAGTACACGCACTGGCTGATGCGCCCCGGACGGTCCTTGATCGCGGCTTCCAGGCGTTCAATCGAATTGGTGGTCAGGATCACTCCAACGTCGTCGGACGGGCGCAGGCCATCCATCCGGTCGAGCAGATCGCCCAGCGACGAGGAGTAGAGGCTGATGTCGCGGGCGGCGAAGGCGAGATCGACGTCCTCCAGGATCACCACCGACGGTTGATAGGTACGGGCAAAATCGAACAACTGGCCGATCCGATTCAGCGCGCTGCCGGCAACCACGATGCGGGTGGTGTCGGGCAACTGCCCGCAGAGGTAACGGCAGGCGAACGTCTTCCCGGTTCCCGGCGGCCCGTACAGCAGGACTCCGCGGCGGATCGGGACGCCGTGTGTCTTGAGAACCTGGCGCCGCTCGTGGAGGTCCACGACGTTGCGCCACAGCAGCTTGTGCAGTTCCTGGTCGACCACGAATTCGCCCCGCGACACCGGCGCGGCGACCGCGAAGCTGACCCGCAGGCGCTCCGCCTTCTCGACGTCGCCAAACTGATCGCGCGCTCCCGATTCGAAGGACAGGGTGAGCAACCGCTCGCGATAGATCGAGGTGGCGACACTGTCGGCGATCAGCCGCTTGAGCAGCGCGTCGACCCGATCCGAGTCGATCCCGGCCAACGCGAGCACCGCCGTTTCGTGCTCCCGGTCGTAGCGCAGCCGGATGATGGCCCGCGCGGCCGCCGCGCCGTCGGGAAACATCCAGTAGCGATCGATCGGGAGGAAGACCTCTTCATCGGGGCCGACGGTCCACGCCGTGCGCGGGGACTTGGTGATTCGGCGCGAATCCCAGCGATTGCCACGGCCGTGCAACAGCTTGTTCAGGCTCTCGCTGTTGTCGGATTCGATGCTCCGCACGCCGTCGACCGAGGCCAGGTGAGCGTCGATCGTGCGATACAGATCCACGAACCGAAATGCCGGCAGATCCTTCTGGCTGACCACGTAGCGGGCAATGGCGCCACGGCCCACCTCCAATCGCAGCCGGCGGTCGATGTGCGTGCGATGACTGTGGAACCAGCCACGCATCCAGCTCCAGGGCCACCGCCTCCGTCCGGCGCCGCGGATCATCGCCCCGCAATCCCTGCTCGGCGGGCCCGAGCGGGTCCGATACTGTTCTCGTGGTAACTCATTCTGCGTAACGTGCGCCTGATCGCACATGGCACGGGTTTCGTGTCACGTGGACCGCCGCTGGATGTGTATTCGTGACGAACGAACCGTCGCCCCGCGCCGGGCTGCGAAACCGGAAGAGCGTAATGTAGTTGGCACCGCTGCCGCCGTCAACCGAAACAGCGAGGCGAGGGACAGTGGCGGCAGCGTCAGCACTTGGAGCTGTTCGCCCCGGCAGTCCGAGACTGGCCAGGCGTGCCGCGCCACGCCCACCTGCTGATCGACCAGACGAGGGTGGGGCCGGATGAGTTGCGCGGCGAGTTGCTCGGTCGCATCGCGCAACTGGCGCTGATGGCGGCGTACCGGGCGAGCTGGCCGGTGATGCAGCGGTTGGTGCCGTTGCTGGCGGAGCTGGTGCAGGTCGGGGGAACGGACGAACTGCGGCAGATCGTAGTATACATGGCGGCCAGGACGAGGGAACGGGAGCGCTGGCGAAGATTCGCGGGCTCACCCACCGGGCCGGAGCCCGGCGTGGTCATGGCAGAAACAGCGGTTGTTTCTCAGGAGCTTCCTACCGGCCTGCGGCCGGGGTCACGGCAGAAACCAGGACGCCGCCTGACTATGGTTTCTCAAGAGAGGGTACCGAAATCAGTGTCCTCCGAGAGAAGGATCCGATGCTCGCGGGCCGCGAGCTCGAAGAGGGCCACATCGTCGGCATCCTGCAAGCCGATATCACGCACATGTACTGCATCAAGGCCGGCCGCGCGGAGGCCCTTGGCGAGTTGCGGCGACAGCGCATTGTCTACGAGTCTGCACGGTCACTCCGTGACATGGAAGACGATGAATACCGATGCCGAAGCATCGGCTGCCGGCCGGCGTTTTCGGACCAGGAAGGTCACGTACCGGTCAGCAGCGGTAGTTGGCGCTCATCGACCGCGGCTGCCGCAAACCTGAGCGATTGGCGGATATCCTCGACATCGAGATCGGGATACTCCTCCATGATCTGCGTCTCGGGCATCCTCTGCGCAACGAGGCCGACGACCGTGGAAACCGGGATGCGCAAACCCCGGATACACGGCACTCCACCCATCTGCGCCGGATTTATCGTGATTCGTTCAAATTGCATCTAGTAGGGTACTCCTCCCATCGTGGAGCCTGGACAACCGGCGCCACCAGCCGCGTCAGCGTTCCCTATTGTATCCCGCTGCCTGCTTGGGGTCCGCCGACGTGCATCTGGACGGCCACCCGATGCAGAAGCGCTCCAGGCACCTGCCTGGACTGCCTGAACCTCGGGTAGAACGCCAAAAGTGGTAGCCGTGGACCGAAAATGAGATGCACGAGGCAGTACGGTGACTCCGTGATATGGAAGACGATGAAAACCGACGCCCGAGCATCGCCGACCCACAGGAATTGCGGACCAGGCAGCGCGCCGTCCCCGTAGATCGCGAGCATGGAGAGAATCGCAAAAAAGTTGCGCACACCCCTTGACGCGATTTTCGGGGCTCATGAGGGCTCGCCACGGCCCGCGGCGGCCCCTCCGACTGCCCCGGAACGACTTGGCCTCTGTTGACGCGACAGCGCCCCGTTGCGCGGCCTTCCGAGCGCCTTTTCACCGCCGTCCAGGACTCGGAAAAATCGGCTATTTTGAATCCCATGGTATACTTACGACATGGATGCCGTGCCTTCTCCCGCCCTCTGGTCCACTGTCGCCGCGCTTCCCGATTACCTCCTCCTGTCGCAGACCGTGCAGCTCGCCCGCCACGAGCAGGCGCTGCAGATCCTGGTGCTCGACCACCTGCGCGAGATCGAGGCGCGCCGCCTCCACCTGACGCGCGGGTACGGCAGTCTGTTCGACTACGTGGTGCACGAACTGGGCTACACCGCGGCCGCCGCCTGGCGGCGGATCAAGGCGATGCGGCTGTGCAGCCAGACCGGCGGGGCGCGTGAACTGCTGCAGGACGGCTCGCTGAACCTGAGCAACGCGGCGCAACTGCAGAACC
>JAPPGB010000073.1:65567-150157 GCA_028821475.1 Spirochaetaceae bacterium | reverse complement strand
CTCAACTGATGACTATAAAACGACTTAAGAAGAATCCTGCCCTGGAACTTCGGTTGAAGGTATCGTAGGGAACCTCGCGCAGATAGACGCCGAAGTCGGCCAATTCGATATCGTGGGGAACCGGGTCGGGGTTGCAGCAGTGATACAGGGTGAACTGGCGCTCGGGGTTGGCCGCAATCGCGGTACAGATCCGACTCAGGGTGTCGACCGTGTGGTTCTGCCGCTGAAACGAAAAGCCGCCAGGCGCCATCTCGACATCCGCCACCGCGGCGTATACGCGCACGGAGGTATCGCTCGGCTGGGTATATCCGGTGCTGGACCGGCTGGTCAGCGGCAAGCGGAATACCGCCGCCGGCAGGCCGGCCTGGTGCGCGAACAGCACACTCTGCTCGGCGACCAGCTTGCTCCACGAGTAGCCGCCGAGTGAGAGCGGGAACATGCGTTTCATCTCGGCCACGTCCGGCTGTCCCTGGTGCTCGATGCTGCGCCCGGCGAACTCGTTGGCGAAGTCGCAGAAGTACTGCGGAAACACGCCCATCGTGGAGGCGTGGAACAGGTGCTTGAGCCGAGTACGCAGGCACAGGTCCAGCACGTTGCGCATGCTGAACGCATTGGCCTTGCGGATGGAGAGATAGGACGCTGAGAGTGACACCTCCGCCGCGTAGTGGTGGACCGCGTCGATGCGCCTGCAAAGGTCGTCGAAGGCTGTCCGGCTGAGGCCGAGCTGCGCCTCGCCGACGTCTCCGGCCACCACCCGGATGCGTGCCGCAAACGCGTCGTCCCAGATTTCCGCCTCCTCCATGGCGGCGCGCAACCGTTGTTGCCCGTGCTCGCCGTTGGTCGCCCGTACCAGGCAGTGCACGACTAGGTCACCGTCGAGGCACAGTAACTCGCGCAGCACGAAGCGGCCGACGAACCCGGTCGCCCCGGTCAGCAGCACCTCCCGTACGTCCACCACCGGCACCGGCGGCGCCGGCCTGCCATCACCGACAGCGCGGCGGACAAATGCCCGCAGGTTGTCCAGGTCGCGTTGGCACTGCGGCGGCAACGCGCCGGCCAGCGGCGCTACTCTCCTGTCGGCTGTGGTCGCTGCGTTCTGCACACGGTTCCTAACTGGGTCCGGCTTTGCCAGTCAAATCACGGGTGATGGAATGATAACCACGAGAAAAGGAGTCCACTATCTCACAGTTGAAACTGCCAATCTCGTTCACGATATCCTGGTCATCAAAGTCGGAGTCTCTGGAGATGAAGTAGCTCTTCCGTTGGAGGCATCCATGCAGATGCGAGATTATGGATGCATACACAATAGAGTCCTGTGGAGAGAAACCGTGCGTGCTCTGATATCCGCTGGCGTTGCCCAACACCGACGCGTCGAGCGGAATCAACTCGGCAGCACTCAGCAGCCTGGAGGTTATCTTGGTCAGGTTGTGGCTCTCCTCCTCCGCGCTGCTAACAAGGAGATCGGTGATGCTGTCAAACCTGTGCAATTGACCGGTGTTGGTTGCGGTTCGAGCAAGCTGTCTGAGTTCTTTATCCAAGACTCTCTTCATATCTCTGCGTTGAATGCGTCGACGTGCGAGGGTCTCATGGGGTTCGGTCAGACTGAAGGCAGGCACTACGAGGTGCACTCGGCCTGCTTCGCAGAGCTCCAGGATACTCTCGCAGCTTGCCGATTGCTCCTGCTGAAGGGCAAGTTCCAATACGAAATTCGACTCCACGTAGACGTTCACACTACCGCTTCGTACTCGATGCGTCCGTCCCGGACCGCGGTGTCAAGTCCAGACTCGACAAGTGTGCGCAGCGTATCCGTATTCTCGTCCGCCCTTCGTGCCGATCGCATCACGTCCCCCAGCCACGCCCCAACGACCAGCTCGAATGCATGACCGGTAATGCGCTTGGGACTTACGCCGGCGCCCTTGAAATAGGGTGCGAATTCCGCTGTAGTGTCGGCTTTGTGGGTTGGCGGGACAGGGCTATGCCTTGTTCCCGCATCCTTCCACATGTACAGACGATCAGGCGTGACCAATAGAAAGAAGTCGATGCCGTCGATGTTCCAGCGGGCAACAATGTTCCGTCGCGTCATCGTAGCCCACTCACTTGACGTATTCATCTTGCTCTTGGCTTCGACGATGGCAGTCAGCCGACCACGGGAGTTGTACAGAGCGAGGTCGGCGCGAGTATTCATCAGTCCCACCTCGGTTCGACAGACATGCCCACAACAATGCAGCACTTCCAAAGACTGGTCAACGGACTCTCGTCAGTCACGTCAGTCGGTAGGCCGTAGGTCCATAGACGACCCTTCGGAAAAGTCGATTATACCATCTATACGTGGCACAAGCCCGACTTCGTGAGTCTCACTAAGCGAATTAATGTACGTCATTACTACATCTCGAGTGTCTTTCGAGAGCTTCAACATGTCGGAGTCGAATTTCGATTGATTGAATTCGAAATACGATCCCCACCGAAAAGAAAGAATTGCACCTATAGCCATCGGATTCGAAGCGGCATACATCGCGGATTGATGGTCGAGTCTCATACCTGTCGCGAGAACATAGAACATTGCCATGTCATCGTCCGTGTTGAACAACGCATATAGGGCACCAGCAAACTTTGCCGCGTCGACGTAACTCTCCGGGGTCTCCTCGACGAATTCCGCTCGATACTTTCCAACTATCTCTTCGATGTGAGCCCCAGGATCTATTGAGTCCATTCCTTCCTCTATATACTTGACCTTAGACTTATCCGTAAGGTCTTCCTTCTTCGACCATTCAAAATAGTAACCCCATGCTGCAGCTATGGGAACATCAATGTCAATAATTCCTCTCGATCTGAATGAGTGGACGAGCTCGTGGTGTACAGTGGCCTGCAGAAACACTTGATCTATACCGTCAATACTCGCCGTGGTCTCACTGTCTTTCACGTGGTAAGTGAGGTCGACGCTTATCAAATCATGGAATATGCCGTCTCGATACTCACCGGCCACATATGGGGAGCGTGGTACGCGGTCATCAATGAACACACCGAGCAAAAATAGTAGTGCAATAGACACCATCAGAACTAACCAAAGTTGCTTAGAGCGCTTAGTTGACATCCAGGACTACCCGTCGCCATCCATTCTATGTTGTGGCAGATTTCTCAAGGATCGTCTTCCAAAAAAAACCGTTCTGAAACGCAAGGAGCAGAGACACTATGGTATCGGGGAGCGAGTGTGTGGCTTTGTAAACCGCAAAGAAAACGATGGGGCTTACTATAAGGGCCAGCTTTAGGCTGCCGGAAAGACTGACATCGCAGAGAGCTTTGTATAATGGCACTTCGGGCGATCGTTGTATGTAGTCATGTACACCGCGAGCAAACATCCCGGCCACCATGAATAAGTAAACAGTAACGATTCGAGCGATGGGTAGGTTGCCGACAACCGAGAGGCGCGCTGTCTGGTCGGGCGCCGGAAGTGTCCAAATATATCCAAACCAAGATATCGCGCCGCCACAGATCAAGACCAGGAAAGATATCGCAGTTTGTCGCCACTGAATAGAACTATGCATCACTAGACTTACGGGATCGAGTGAGGTTTCGGGGCCGTAATTCGCTGCTCCCGCCGCCGGCGCCGTTGGGGAAGTGGTCGGCCGGAGGGCTGACGAAGGCGGAGGGCACGCGGCGGGCGGGTGGCGGCTCGACGGCCTCGTACTCGGCACCCGCTTCCTCGTCGTCGCTGCCCTGGTCCCCCAGCATGATCGCTTCGGCGAGCGACAGGCAGGTGGCGGTGGTCATCAGCTCCAGGGCGCTGACCTGGTGGTTGAACTGCATGCGGATGAACGCACCCAGCTCGGCGACCGAGATCGAGGTCAGACCGAAACTGGACAGCGGTTCCTCCGGGCTGCCCTCATCGTGGCCGCACAGCTCGGCCACCTTCGCGGCGATCTGCGCTACCACCGACTCCTGGGTAAGCTGGCCGCCGGCGTCGACCGCGAACGCGTCCTGGTTGCTGAGGACCCGGCCGGTGCGCAGGTAGTCGGGCGAGTCCGCGGTCCATGGTGGACGCGAGAACAGGGCGGTGATCAGGTGGTCGCGGTCGCCCATGGCGCGCAGGGCATAGTCGAGATTGGTGATGGCGAAGTCGGCGCTGATCGGCGGCACGCCGCCGGCCCGGCTCATGCGCAGTACGTGCAGGTTGCGGGCGGCCATGCCGGCCTCGGCGACCGCCGCCAGGTTGTAGCACAGTACCGGCAGGCCCTGACGGCGCCGCTGTGCCGCGAGGCCGTCCACGAATCCGTTGGCGGCGCTGTAATTGACTTGGCCCGGGTTGCCGAGGGTCGAGGCGATCGAAGAGAACAGCACGAAGTGGTCGAGGTCGCAGTCGGCGGTCGCGCGGTGCAGGTTGAGCGCGCCGCGCGCCTTGGGCGCGAACACCTTGGCCAACGACTCGGGCGTCAGGTCGGCCAGGAGGCAGTCGTCCAGCGTACCGGCCAAGTGGAACACCCCCTTCAGCGGACGCTGCAGGCCATCGATGCAGCGCCGCACGTCCGCCTGCTCGGCCACGTCGCCGGTCACGATGTCGATCTGTATGTCGTCCGGGAGATACCACAGGGCGCTGGTCTTGCGCAGCCAGTCGGCGCTGCGGCGGCGCTGCGGATCACGGTCAAGCAGGGTAATGTGGCGCGCGCCGGCCGTTGCCAGATAGGGCAACAGCAGGCGGCCGAATCCGCCGAACGCGCCGGTGACCAGGTAGGTCGCCTCCGGGTCGAGGTAGGGGCGCAGGTCGGCAACCGGGAGCGGGTCGTCGTCGCCCGTTGCGGTTGGCGGGGCCTGCAGTACCAGCTTGCCGGTGTGCTCGCCGGTGGTCATCAGGCGCAGCGCCTCCTCGTAGTCGCGATACGGGAAGGTAGTGATCGGCAGCGGCGGCACGGCACCCTTCTCCAGCAGATCCAGGCACTGCTGCGACAGCTCGCGCGTCAGGTATGGGTCGTCGTTCATCAGCCGGTCGACGTCGATGGCGGCGAAGCGCAGGTTCTTGCGGAACACGGCCAGGCTCAGCGTGTTGTCGGCGTAGATGTCCACCTTGCCGATCTCGCAGTGCCAGCCGCCGGGTCGCAACGCCTCCAGACAGAGGGCGATGTGGCGCCCGGCCAGCGAGTTCAGCACCGCGTCGACGCCTTCGCCACCGGTCGCCGCGAGCAGTTCGTCGTACCAGTCGAGGCTGTGCGAATCGAAAGCCGCCCGAACCCCCAGTGCGCGGAGCTGCTCGCGCTTGCTTTCGCTGCCGGCAGTGGCGTAGATCTCCGCGCCGGCGTGCCTGGCCAAGGCGATGGCCGCCTGGCCGACGCCGCCCATGGCGGAGTGGATCAGCACTCGCTGGCCCTTGCGCAGCCGCGCCAGGTGGATCAGGGAGTAGTAGGCGGTGACGTAGACCGACAGCACGGAGGCTGCCTGCTCCATGGTCAGCGCCTCGGGCTTGACGAACACCAGGTAGTCCTTGACCACCGCACGATTGGCGATGCAGCCGCCCTGGGTGAACACCACCGCGTCGCCGACGCGACAGGTGCGGACCGACTCACCGGCGCGGCGCACCACGCCGCTGGCCTCCAGCCCAACCGTGCGGCCGAGCGCCGAGCGCTCGAACGAGCTTGACGGCAGCAGTCCGAGCGTCACCATCACGTCGCGAAAGTTGAGCGCCGCGGCGGCCACCTCGATCTCGACGTCGTGCGCTCCCAGGGGGGCCGGCTCGTAGCTCTTCATCTTCAGCCCGCCGATCTGCCCCGGGTTGTCCAGGGACAGCCGGTAGGCGGCGTCCTCGCCATGCGCCGCGGCGCGCGGGACGCGCGGAAACCGTTCGCGCAGGCTGACCAGCCGCGGCACCCAGATGCGGTTGCCCCGGATCGCCAGCTCGCGCTCCCGCAGGTCGCAGGCATCGAGCCGGGCCAGGGCATCCAGATCCTCGCCCGCGTCCAGGTCCACCAGGCGGAAGTCGATCCGTGCAACCGTGCCCGCATCCGCGGCCACCTCCTCGGCGATGGCGCGCAGCGCCCCCCATGCGGCGCCGGCACGCGGCTCCGTCACCTTGAAGGCGGCGCCCCTCGTCACCACGGTCAGGCGGCACTGCGCCTGCGCCTGCGCCACCCGGTACGGGATCAGGGCCTTGACGAAGGCGACCAGGCGCCACGCCAGCCTCTCACCGGTGGGGTCGTCCGGGTCCTGTCCGCCGGCGCTGCCCGCGCCGACCGGGGCGCACAGGAAATCGATCGCCTGTACGTCGGCGGCGTGCGGCCAGTCTGCCAACTCGGCGACGCGGTCGTCCGCCAACTCCGCGTACGGGATGGCGGACGCCGGACTCCCGGCCTGCTCGAGCCGCGCCAGCCACTCGTCCGCCAAGCTGCCCGGCTCACCGATCACCCAGCGCGGGGCGGCGAGTTGCGGTGGCTCGGCGGCCGCGGGCGCGGCGAGCGGCGCCTGCAGGAGAGTGGCGTGGCACCGCGAACCTACCGTCGTCCAACCTGCCTCGTCCCAGCCGGAGTGCGGCTCGCCGGCGCCGCCGGCGGTGAGATCCACGGTCGAACCGGCGTGCGCCCCGGCTGGGCGGTCGTCGTGGCAGATCAGCGCCAGGCCGCCGGGCACCGCCAGCCGCTGCAGAAGGCGCCACTGCTCCGGAGCGTATGCCGCGGCCTCGTCGTGCAGCAGCAGAACCTCCGCGGCGTGCCACCGCAGCAGGCCGGCATTCAGCTCCGGCATCTGCTCCGCGTTCAGGTCCAAGGCGGCGAAGCGCAGGGCGGCGGCGCGGTTATGAAACGCGTCGTAGTGGGCGCGCACCTGTTCGTCGTCGGCACCCAGCAGCCAGTACTCGGTCTGAGCGCCGACGCTGCCCAGGTAGTCGAAGCAGCGATTGACGATCGTTTGTTCAGGGGCTCTTGCACCGGCGACCTCGATCACGTGGCAGGCAAAGCGCTGGCCGGCGTCGGCGGCCGGCTGTTCCATGGCGGCGATCAGCGCCGCGGGCTGAAGCACGCCGGCGGCGCCCGCGGCCAGGTGCGGCAGGAAGGCGTGCGCCTCCGGGAGGAACTTGGGCTGCCAGGAGACGGCGTGCTTGCTGTTTGGACGGTCGTTCCAGCTCGGGTTGGAGTTGAACGACACGTAGGCGTCGATGCACAGCACCAGGTCGCCGGTGTCGCCGTCGTAGAATCGGATGCTGCCCCCGGAGCGTTCGCCGCGCCGTTCCGTGAACTGGCCCTGCTCGTTGATGTCGGCCCAGTCCGGATCCTTCTTCACGTAGCAGGTCAGCCGCGGTCCGGTCGGCGGGCGCAGGAACGTCACGCCCACGGCGCGCCGCGGCATGGCGAAGATGTCGGTGGCGCGCAGCAGGTGGTAGAGGAAGATCTGCAGCCCGCCGTCGAGCAGCGCGGGATTGGCGACGTAACCCTCCTCGCGGCCGTCCGCCCACAACTCCTCGTTCATCTCGACGTCGAACAGGTAGTTGGCGGTAGTGTCCTCCCACAGCACGCGCTGGATGTTGCGAAAGTAGGGGCCATACTGGAAGGTCTCGCCCAGGCTGGCGTCGATGCGGTCGTAAAAGTCGCTCTCGCCCACGTAGTAGTAGGGCTCGAAGTTGGTGGTGTCGACGTCGGCAATCCGCCGCGGCACGTTTACCGGATGGTCGGCGCTCACCAGGCGCAGTGTGCCGCGCGAGTGCAATTCGCTCCTTGCGTCCAGGTCGTAGGTGCGCGAAGAGATGGTGAAGGTGTACCGGTCGGGCGCGCCCGTCACCGGGAACAGCTCGGTCTGCAGCCGCACCGGCGTCTTCGGGATCGGACACGGCTGCAGGAACTCGAGCGACTCCACGTGCAGCGGCACGCCGCCGAACGCCTGCAGCAGCAACTCGATGTAGCCGGCGGCCGGCATGATCGAGGCGTGGTGCACGCGGTGCTCGGCCAGCCAGGGAAAGTCACGCTCCGACAGCCGCGCCTCGAACAGCAGGTGGTCGCACGGCACCCGGTGGCCGACCAGCGGGCCGTGGGCGTACTCGCCGGCCTGCAGGAACATCTCGTCGTCGCTCATCTCGTCGGCGACGGTCTGCTCGTCGCGCGGATAGCCGGGCAGCAGGTGGGTGATCGGCTCGGGCCGCGGGTACTGCGCCGCGAAGTCCAGCTTGACACCGGCGCGGAACAGTGCGCCGAGCGCGTCGTGGAAGCCCAGGCAGACATCGGTATCGCGGCGCAGCGTGGGGATGCAGACTGCGCGCGAGCCATTCCCGTCCAGGCATTGGACGATGGAAGACTGCAGGGCGCTGTGGGGTGCGAGCTCCAGCACCACGTCGGGCCGGAAGTCGCGCACCGCGGTCTCCAGTGCGGCGGCAAAGCGTACGCGGCGGCGGATGTTGGTCCACCAGTAGGCGTTGTCGAGACGCTCGGTGTGCTCGCCGGTCACCGAGGAGACGAACGGCACCGCCGCGTCGAAGGCGATGTCGTTGAGGAAGGAGAGCGCCTCGTGGGCGTCCTCCTCGAGCTGATCCATGGCCGCCGAGTGGAACGCAATGTTGCCCGGCAGCAGGCGGTGCTGCAGGTTGCGCCGCTCCAGTTCCTCCACCACCGGCTGCAACGCCTTTTCCTTGCCGCAGATCACGGTGCTCGCAGGCGCGTTCTCGCAGGCGATCTCCACCGGCGGCGCCACACCGTTCTCGAACCGAAAGGGCACCTCCAATTCCTCGAGCAGGCGCTCCACCCCCGCCAGATCCAGGCCGATCGGCAGCATGCGCCCGGAGCCGGCGGTGCGCTGCTGCAGGGTGGCGCGGTGGTACACCAGGCGGGTCGCCTCGGCCAGCGACAGCGCCCCGGAGGCGTAGGCGGCAGCCACCTCGCCGGAGCTGTGGCCGACCACGCAGTCGGGGTACACGCCCCAGGTCTTGAACAGCTCGACGAGCGCGCACTGCAGCATGAAGGTGACCGGCTGCGCCAGGCGGCACTCGTTGAGCTGCTCCCGCGGTGCCTCGAAGGCGGCCGTGCGCAGCGAGTGGTCGGCGTGCTCGCGCCAGTGCTCCTCGATGGCATCCACTGCGCGCCGGAACACCGGGTGGGCGTCGTACAGCGCACGCCCGCAGCCCGCCCACTGCGTGCCCTGGCCGGTGAACACCATCAACAGCCGGCGCCGGCCCTCGTCCACGGTAGCCACCGGCTCCGGGTTCTCGACGAACGCGTCGAGCGCCTCTTTCAGTTGCTCGGAACCGTGCACCGCGAACGCCGCACGCGCCGCGAAGTGGGTGCGGCGGCGACTCAGGTTGCCGGCCAGCGTGTACAGGTCGGCCGGCGGCGTGTCGAGCGCCGCGCTCAGTCCGCGCGCGCTCGCCACCAGGGCGCCGGTGGTGCGCGCCGACAGCGGAACCAGGCAGCCGGCCTCGGGCGCCAGCGGTACCGACCAGGTGCGCGGCTGCTCGGGTCGGTACTCGCGCACCACGCAGTGGCCGTTGGAGCCGCCGAAGCCGAACGAGTTGATGCCGACCACCACCGGATGATCCGGGAACGGTTCGCACTCGGTCTGCACCTGCATGCCGAGCCCGTCGAAGTCGATCTCCGGGTTGGGCACCAGGTGGTTCCGGGACACCGGCGCGAACGTGCGCCGCTGCATCATCAGCACCGCCTTGAGCAGGGCGCAGGTGAACGCCGCGGCTTCCATGTGCCCGACATTGCTCTTGACGCCCGCCACTCGCAGCGGCGCCGCGCGCTCGGAGCCGCCGAGCGCCTCGCCGATTGCGTTGCCCTCGATGCGGTCGCCGACCACGGTGCCGGTGGCATGTGCCTCCACGTAGTCGAACTCCTCCGGCGTACGCCCGGCACGGGCGGCCGCCTCCCGCATCAGCGCCATCTGCGCATGGCGGGTGGGGGCGGTGATGTAGCGCCCCTGCGCCAGACCGACGCTGCCGTCGGCGGCGCCGGCCGCGTTCACGGCGGTCGCCTCCACTACCGCGTGGATCGGATCGCCGTCGCGTTGGGCCGCCGCCAGCGGCTTGATCGCGAACACGAACGCCCCCTCCGAACGCAGGTAGCCGTTGGCGTCGGCGTCGAAGGAGTGGCACTTGCCCTCGGGACTGATCACGCCCAGGGCGTTGAAGCCGGCGCTCTGACGGGACGACCCCAGGTAGTTTGCCGACCCGACGAAGGCTTGCTCGCAGTCCCCGGCCCGCAGCGCGTTCAGCGCTTCGTGCAGCGCGGTCAGACTGGCGGAACAGGCCGAGCAGCATGCCAGCGACGGGCCCATCAGGTTGAAGTGGTAGGAGATGCGGTTGGCCAGCATCGACAGGCTGATGCTGGCAATGGAGAACTCGTTGGCGCCGAGCGGCGCCCGCCAGTTGGAGGTGGCCGGCACCTGGGCGCCGACGAACACCCCGGTGGGGCTGTTTCTCAGCGCGTGCAGATCCCAGCCGGCGCGTTCGCACGTCTCCCAGGTACAGGTCAGGAGCATGCGCACGTGCGGGTCGGCGGTCAGCATCTCGTTGTGAGACATGCCGAACAGGCTGCGGTCGAACAGCTTTTCGCGGTCGTCGCGGATCAGCCCCTCGTACGGGCTCGCGAACCGTCCCGGCCCGGAGAACTCCCCGATCGGCCGGAAGCCGCGCTCGTAGCGGTCGATGATCGGCTCCCGTACGATCTCGCGCTCGCTGAGCAACCGCCAGAAGTCGTCGTCGGAAACGATGCCGCCGGGCATGCGGTGGCTGTATCCGACGATCGCCACCGGTTCGTGGACGTGCGGCACGTTCATGTCGCTGTCGTTGCTCCTATTCGGAACGCGAACCCTTGAATGTCGCCAGTCGCTGCCGCGGCCCGTCGATGGTACCGCTGATGGTGTCGCCGTCGACGATCGCCGTGCAGGTGACCTTGCGCTCGCGCAGGAGCGGCAGCTTCACGCTAGCCTCCCACCGAACCGCGTTGTCTTTCACTCTGCCGTTGTCGAACTCGAACGTGCGCTTTTCGCCGGCCAGTGTGCCGGCGGCGGTAGCGCCGTCGGTCTTGAGGCTCAACTGCGCGGTCCCGTTGCCGCGGATGGTATCCATCTCCAGTTCCCAGACCCCGTCTATCTCGCTCATCTCTTCCTTGCCTCTTTGTACCGGGTTTCCCAATCATGGTCGCAAAAAAGCCCGGACAATGCAATACCGATGGCACGTGCGGCCACTTGCGGTGTGCGAGTCACGCGGCGCGAGTTGCGCTGCCCGTTGGGCATTGGGCAACGGTAGCGGCGGCTCACGTGCGTGCCGACTGTGCTATGATCGGTGCGACCCGTCGTCGCATGTCAGCAGACCGGACGCAGGACAACATCCCGGAGCAGGACGTCCGCTTCGAGCCGGACGAGAAGCCGCGCCCCCTGCTCGCTCTCGGCCTGGCCGCGCAGTACGCCACGCTGTATCTCGCCAGCATGGTGGTCACCGTGCTGATCGTGGTGCGCAGCGCCGGCCTGGAGGCATCCTACCTGTCGTGGGCGGTGTTTGCGGGCCTGATCGTGAGCGGCCTGACCACGATGCTGCAGACGGCGCGGCGCCCGCGGCTGGGCTCGGGTCATCTCCTGGTGATGGGTCCGTCCGGAGCCTTCATCGCCGTGTCGATCACCGCCCTGGTGGAGGGCGGCCCCGCACTCCTCGCCACCCTCGTCGTGCTGTCGTCGCTGGCGCAATTCAGGATCGCGCGCCGCCTGTACACTCTGCGGCGGGTGATCACGCCCACGGTGTCGAGCACGGTCATCATGCTGATCCCGGTCACGCTGGCGCCGGTCATCTTCGACCTGTTCGCGCAGACGCCAGCCGACACGTCCGCCGCGGCGGCGCCGCTGGCCGGGGGCGCAACGCTGGCGGTGATGATGGTCCTGACCCTGCGTACCCGCGGCCTGGCGCGGGTGTGGGCTCCGGTCGTGGGCGTGCTGTGCGGGTGTGTGGTGGGAGCGGCATTCGGCATCTACGACGTGCAGCGGGTGATGGACGCGGCCTGGATCGGGATACCGCGTTTTGCCGCGTGGCCGGGGCTCGACTTCGCTGCCCTGCGCCACTATTTCTGGCTCATACCATCGTTCAGCTTCGCGGCCGTGGTCGGCGCCATCGAGACGGTGGGCGATGCGGTCGCCATCCAGAGGATCTCCTGGCGCCAGCCGCGCGCGACCGACTACCGCCGGGTGCAGGGCGCCGTGGCCGCCGACGGTGTCGGCAGCCTGCTGTCCGGCCTTGCCGGCACCATGCCCAACACGACCTATTCCACCAGCGTCGCCGTGGCCGAGATCACCGGCGTGGCGGCGCGGCGCGTGGGCGTGTTCGCGGGCCTGGCGTTCGTGGTGCTGGCGTTCTTCCCGAAACTGGTCGCCCTGCTGTTGGCGATTCCCAGCCCGGTCGCCGGCGCCTTCACCCTGGCGCTGGCGGCGGTGTTGTTCACCCTGGGCCTGAGGCTCGCGGTCGCCTCCGGGCTGGACTACCGCAAGAGTGCGATCGTCGGGATTTCGTTCTGGGTGGGGGTGGGATTTCAGAACGGCTGGATCTTTCCGGAGCTGCTGGTCGGGCGCTGGGCGCTGCTGCTCGGCAACGGCATGACGGCGGGCGGCATCATGGCGATCATCCTGTCGCTGATCCTGGAACCGCCCTGGCGCCGGCGCCGGCGTACGGTTGACCTGGACCGGTCCGCGATTACCGCCGTGGATCAGTTCGTGGTGAGCCTGGCGTCGCGGCGCGGCTGGAGCGAGCGTGCCTTGAACCCGTTGCGGGCCGCCTGCGAGGAAGTGGTCCTGCTGCTCAAGGGCGAAGACGATCCGTTCGCGGACACCGACGAGGCAGCGCAGCTACGCCGGCGCCTGCGGGTGTCGGCACGCGTTGCGCACGATCTCGCGGAACTGGAGTTCGTCGCCGGCTCCGGATGGGGCAACATCGAAGACGAGATCGCGACTCTCGGCGAGCCGGACCAATCGATCACCGGCTCCGACAGCTCGTTGCGACTGCTGCGCCACTACGCGTCGTCGGTGCGCCATCAGAAGTTCCGCAAGACCGAAGTGGTGACGATCTCGGTGAAGCGCGGCGCCTGACCGCCGAGCCCGTACGGGCAGCCGCAACGAGCCCGGCTCTGCAACCGCTGCGCAGCGGCCGGCGCCAGTCCCGGAGGGGCCGCCGCCGGCCAGCCGGAATCGCGACCGGCTGCGAGCGTTGGTCGGTGTGGGCGAGTTGCTACAGAGCGGCCTCGATGTTCCTGGCGCTCTGCTCCAGGATCTCGGCAAATGCGGCCAGCCCCGGCGCGGCCTCCTTCAGCGCCGCTCGGTCCGGGTTGAAAGCCTCACTCCACCGCTTGAGCCCAGCCATCACCACCTCCGCGTTGTCGCGGTCCACCTCGACGCTGCCCGACGCCGGGTCGGAACGCTCCAGCAGCGCTTCCAGGCGCGCGGCGGAACTGTCGAGCCGGTCGACGAAGGCGGCCAGCCCCGGCGCGCCGTCATTGACCGCGGTGGTGTCCGGATTGAAAGCCGAACGTACTCTCCTGACCGCACCCAACAACGACTCCACGCCTTCGCGGGGCAACGTGATGCTTCCTGATTCTCCCATCTCTCTCTCCTCAACCTTCATGGTATGTGATGATCGGTACCGCGCGGGCCCGCGCTTGTTGCGGGCGTCCGCCGGAACCGCCCAAACCATCGCCGCAACCCGGCCCGGCTGTCAAGAATGAGAACGCGTAGTGCAGCTATTCCCCGGGCCGGCCAGCCGCGCGCGCTACCAGATGGCGTTGATCGCCCAGGCGTCGAGCGAGATTGCCGTCGCCGGGCCACCGTCGGCGAACAGGGCCACCGCGACGTCGTCCTCGGGCGGGTAGTCTACGCGGGTGACCGCTGCCGCCCCGTGCTGGATGAACAGCTCCAGCACCGAGTGGTCCAGGAACAGGTGCAGCCGGAGCGTGTCGCCGGCGGCGAGCCGCAGCGGCACGCGGGTGCCGGCCACGTCCAGGGTGCCGGGCGTGTAGCGGATCGCCAGGCCGCCTGAACCGTCGGCCCGGCAGCGCACGCGCAAGCCGCAGGCCGCGGCATCGCGGGGAGCCAGCTCGGCGACGATCTCGAGGGCCTTGCCGCGCACCACCGGGACAGGCCGCGCGCCGCCGCCGTCGAGGTGCAGGTGCTCGATGCGCGTATGCCGGCGGCGCAGGAGGCCGAGCTCCGGTAACGGGGCCTGGATCAGGCGACCGCCGTCGATGCTCAGTACGCGCGGCAGCGACATGCAGCCGTTCCAGCCGCGCCCCTTGGCGAAGCCGCTCACCCAGCCGGCCAGGATGGTGCGGCCTCCGGGGTCCACGAACGCGGTGGTACCGTACAGGCCGCGCGAGTGCAGGGCCGGCTGCACGGCGCCGCCGTAGCCGTAGTCCAGGATACGCGGCGGACCGGCGGGCATGAAGGCGACCGCGTCCGGATCGAAGTCGCCGAGCAGGTAGCTGATCGGGTAGGTGGACCGAATCAGCACGCAGCGTCCCTGCAGGGTGAACACGTTGGGGCACTCGCCGGCCACGCCGTCCTCGTGCGCGGCGATCGATGCGGTGCCACCGAGATGCCCGACCGCGCGCCATTCGGTCAGCTCCCGGTTCTGTGCTTCGCACACCAGGCCGTCGCTCTGCTTGAAGGTGGCGAACACGCGGTCGCCGTGGCCGAACAGGTAGATGTCGGCCCAGATGGCGGGGATGTCCGCGGGCACGCCGCTGTTACCGGGGGCGAGCCCCAGGTCGACCGTGCGCCAGACGCGCAACTCGTCGTCGACCGGCAGGGCGCCGCGTGGCTCGCGCTTCCGCTCCGGGAAGCCGACCGGCGTGTGGGTGTAGAACAGCATCGGCACGCCGTCGGTGCGGATCCACGAACTGCCGGAGGCGAGAGAGCGCGCGCCGTCCTCCGGCCGCGGCAGCAGCGCCGGCGGCAGGAACTGCCAGTGCACCAGGTCGCGGCTGCGCGCGTGCCCCCAGCCGATACCGCGCGCCTTTACCTCGGTGATGTCATCGCTCCAGGGCAGGAACTGGAAGAACACGTGGTACCAGCCGCGGTGGTGGAAGGCGCCGTGCACGTCGTTCATCCACTGCGCCGGCGGCAGGAAGTGATACACCGGCCGCGCCGGATCGGCCGCCGCCCGCGGCGCCGCCTCCGCAACCGCCGCCATCGCCCGCCGCGTCAGTTCATCCGTCACCAGCACGGCGCTACTCTGTCACTCCCGCCGTCCCGCGGCAAGCGCGCCGGCCGCTTGGAGCGCCCGCCGTCGGGCGGCAGCCTCATCCCAGGCCCAACTCTCGCAAGGCGTCTCGCCAGTGCAGGCACAGCACGACGCCGATCTGCATGCGCGTCGTATCCCTGCTGATGCACAGGGCCAGCGGGCGGGTGAAGTCCCCGGCGAACCGCTCCAGGGTGCGCGTGTCGCGCTCGTCGATGCGGTCGGAAGACGTGATCTCGATCAACGCCACCGGCATGCCGGGCCGCTCGATCACCAGGTCGATCTCGGCACCGGCTCCGGTCTGCAGGTAGGACAGCCGCCAGTCCGGGTAGCGGTACCTCGCCAAGTGCAGAATCTGGGTGATGACGAAGTGTTCGAACGCCTTGCCGAATTCGTAGGTTCCGGCGCGAAGCGGCACCTCCAGCGTCCGTTCCAGCGACCGTTTGACGCCGATGTCGAAGTAGTAGAACTTCGGGTTGGCGCGTTGCTGCTTCCTGACCGAGCGGTGATAGGCTGGCAGGTGAAAGCCCACCAACGTGTCTTCCAGGATGCCGAAGTAGGAAACGACGGTCTTGGGATCCGCCCCAACGTCTCGGGCGATGTTGGCGTAGTTGATGATGGTGCCGTTCGACTGGGCCGCCACCTCCAGAAACTCCCGGAACGGGTCGAGCCGCCTGACGATCTGCTCGGCGACGACCTCCTCCTTCAGGTAGGTGAGCGCATACGCGCGCAGGTAGGCGTTCTTCTCCTCCTTGCCCGCCAGCGAGTAGATTCTCGGCAGCGTGCCCCAGTGCAGGGCGTCTTCGAGAGCGAACGCGTCGTGGAGCTCCGGTACGGTGAGCGGGTAGAGGTTGTACACGAACGCGCGCCCGGCCAGCAGATTGGACGCCCCGCGCCTGAGCTTGCGGCCGCTCGATCCGGTAAGCACGAAACGCTTGCCGGTGCTTTCGATCAGCCGATGCACCACGTCAAGCAGCCGGGGCGCCCGCTGCACCTCGTCGATCAGGATCCACTCCACCGTCGCTGGCAGCGCTCTGACCTCGCTCTCCAGCAGGCCCGGCCTCCTCCGGAATCGGTCCTCCACCTCCGGATCGAGCAGATCCACGTACCACGACGCGTCCGGATCGAACTCTTGCCCGATGTTGGTGGTCTTGCCGGTACCGCGCGCCCCGAACAGAAAGAACGAGCTGCCGCGACTGACCTGCAGAAGCCGGCGAAACACGACCGCCATCCTATGAGAAAAAAGGACCGTAGTCCACATTTCGATTCGAAAAATGGAACACGATCCATTGACCGGTCGCCGCTCTTGACCTTGTACGATTCGCTCACGTTGACGCACGCTCCATCCCGCGTCTACCGTGCCACCGATGGCTCCCGATGGCTGGGGTAGTTGCTTCGATTGAACCGATCACGCGGCAGAACGCACTGGCGTTCAAGGCCGTACGGTTGCGCGCCCTGCAGGACTCTCCCACGGCCTTCTCGTCTACGTACGCAGACGAGTCCAGAGACACCGACGAAGACTGGCTGCAGCGCGCCGACCGCTGGAACGGAGCCCGCTCCACATCGTTTCTGGCGTTGGACTGCGACATGCCGTGCGGGATCGTGGGCGGGTTCCTGGATCGCGAGGACCCGCGGGCGGCCCACTTGGTGTCGATGTGGGTGGCTCCTTCGCATCGCCGCAGCGGCGTTGGCCGGGCACTGGTTCACGCGATCCTGGACTGGGCGCGGAGCAAGGACGCGCGAGCCGTCTCCTTGATGGTTACGAGCAGCAACGACACCGCCGTCACGTTATCGCAGTATCGGCTTCTCGTTCACCGGCAACACCGAGCCCTACCCGAACGACCCCGACCTGTTTGAGCGGGAGATGAGCAGGTCAATCTGAACGCCGCAGGAAGCGTGGCGTCAGTCGCCGG
Source organism: Spirochaetaceae bacterium (assembly GCA_028821475.1). Classification (GTDB taxonomy): domain Bacteria; phylum Spirochaetota; class Spirochaetia; order SZUA-6; family Bin103; genus Bin103. The sequence continues at coordinate 133,072 of JAPPGB010000073.1, read as the reverse complement.
CGGGGTGGATGGCGACGTAGTAGGAGCCGATGGTGCGCTCGATGCGGTCGTGGAAGGCGGCGGAGAGCCGGTCGGGGCCGGCCTGGAGGTCGACCTCGAACACGGCGGCGGTGTCGCCGGCCGCGGTTTCCAGGTGGTGGCTGCTGCCGCCGACGGTCAGGGCGGCCCAGCCGATCGGCAGCGCCACGCCGCCGGAGTAGTGCGGCTCATGTTGCTCCTGGATGGCGTCGCGCCGCCACTGGACGTCATCGCCGTCGATGCCGGCGTCCAGGGCGTAGCCGGCGTCCTCCGGCCAGCGGCGCAGCTCGACGCGGTAACGGCCGGCGCGGCGCACGTCGATCGCCCAGTAGCCGCCGGCGACGTGGCCTTCCCGCACCTGGCGCTGGTTCCAGGCGCCGTTGCACGCCTCGTTGCGCATGTCGTGGGTGGTGAGCCGCACCGGTTCGTCGTCCCCTCCGATCACCATCGGCACGTCGCGGTCGAACTGCCCGGAGACCAGATCCCACCAGCGCTCGTAGCCGGCGCGCAGCTCGGCCACCACGTCCGGGTGCTCGGCGGCGGCGTCGCGGCGCTGGCCGGGGTCGTCGCCCAGGTGGTACAGCTCCAGGCCGTGCACCAGGCGCCAGGGCCCCCGCATCACCGAGCTCAGGCGCCACTTGGCGGGGTTGGCGATGCGTTGCGTGTCGGCCACCAGGATGCGCTGGTCCCAGGTGCCGTCGTCGTCGCCGCGCATCAGCGGCGCCAGGCTGCGCCCGTGGAAGGTGCGCTGTTGCGGCGGCGTCACCCCGCACAGGTCGAGAATGGTGGGCATGAAGTCCACGTAGCTGGTGAGTTGCTCCACGTCGCGGCCGCCGCGCGCGCCGCCGCCCGGGTAGCGCAGCAGGAACGGCACCCGATGGCCGCCTTCGTAGGGCGATCCTTTCTTGCCGCGCATGCCGGCGTTGAAGCTGCCCGGCCCCTCCCGCGGGAAGCCCTGAGCGTCCAGCTCCACCCCGGTGGCGGTGCCGTTGTCGGTCATGAACACCACGATGGTGTCGTCGGCCAGGCCCAGTTCATCAAGCCGTTGCAGGAGCACGCCAAAGTTCTCGTCAATGTTGGTGATCATGCCGTAGAAGCGGGCGCGGTCCTCGTGCGGGGTGGAGCCGGCGTATGCGGCGGCGTAGTGCGGCTCGACGTTGAGCGGGCCGTGCGGAGCGTTGGTGGAGATGTGGCAGTAGAACGGCTCGTCGCGGTGCTCCTCGATGAAGCGCAGGCCCTCGCGGAAGAACACGTCGGTGCAGTAGCCCTCGAACTTGCGCGGCTCGCCGTTCACGTAGTAGGTGTCGTCGAAGTAGTCGTTGCCCCAGGCGTCGCCGATGTTGCCGATGCCGCCGCCGTTGTGGTACACGGCGCGCTCGAAGCCGCGCTCGTGGGGCCGGAACGGCTGGCTGTCGCCCAGGTGCCACTTGCCGAACTGGCCGGTGCGGTAGCCGGCCTCGCGCAGGGCGTCGGCGAGCGTCCACTCGTCTTCGCGCAGCAGCGAGCGCCCACCGATGGTGTGCCACACCCCGGCGCTGTTGCAGAAGTGGCCGGTCAGCAGGCCGGAGCGGGTGGGGGCGCAGGTGGTGCCGACGTGGAAGTCGGTAAAGCGCACCGCGTCGCCGTGGAAGCGGTCCAGGTTGGGGGTGCGGATCACGTCGTTGCCGTGGCACCCCAGGTCGCCGTAGCCCTGATCGTCGGTAAGGACGAAAACGAAGTTCGGTCTGCGCGCCGCCATCTCGGCCGCCGATCCTACCACATCCCCGTCTCCGCATGAAGATGATCGGATGATGCCCGTCCCTGCGGGTTACCGTGGCAGACAGGCCGAGGACATACCGCGCCTTGCAGCGGCGCGCCACCGCCTCGAAGCTCACCGCCGACAAGTGGTGACACTCGTCGACGATCAGTTGGCCATAGTCGGCGACCACGTCATCGACTTCGCCCTTGCGTACCAGGCTCTGGATGACGGCGACGTCGACGACACCGGTCGGGCGCCGCTTGCCGCCGCCGATCTGACCGATCTGCTCGCCAGGGAGATCGAGAAAGCTGGCGAGCCGGGCGAGCCACTGGTCCAGGAGCTGGCGACGATGGACCCGGACGAGGGTATTGGACCCGCGGGCGGCGATCAGGGAAGCCGCGACTACCGTCTTGCCGAATGCGGTGGTCGCCGCCAGCACGCCGGTATCGTGCCGCAGCAGCGCTTCCGCGGCAGCATCCTGCTCCTGCGTCAGCTCGCCTTCGAATGTCGCAGCGAGCGGACGACCGCGATTGCGCTCGTCGCGGGGGCGCACAACGATGCCCAACCACGAGAGCCGCGCCTCCACTTGGTCGCGGCACCCGCGCGGCAAGGCCACATGGTGCGACAGCAGCTCCGCGCAGCCGATGACACGGGGGATACCGTAGGTGGGCAGGCGCATCCCTGGTTAAGGAACGGAGTGCATTCCGTTTCCGGCAGTGGTCGCGCCGGTGCGTTGTCGTTGGCCGGCCTGCGGCAGTCAGCTACCGGCGAGAGCGCCGGCGAGTCCGTGCAATCGCAGCCGTAGCAGCAGGTCGTGCAGGGCGGGCTTGGCGCGCGGTTGCTCCGGCAGGTGGGAGGCGTCCGCCGCCGCACGCAGCACACCGGCCAGGCGCTCGTACTCCGCCGCATGGAGTCGCACATCGGTTGCCGGCAGGTGGTCCTGTTCCGGGCCGGCGGCTTTGCGCGCGATCAACTCGTCGAGGCAGGGCAACCTTGCGCGGTCGTTGAGGGTGCGCAGGTTGGCCTCGACCGCGCCCGTCCGCATCAGGTGGATGCCGGTCAGGAGCACGCGATACACGTACAACAACGGCTTGATCCGCGGTGGCTGCTCGCGCTGAAACAGTTTCCACTGCCCGGCGGCGAAGCCGCGATAGTGCCGCTCGTGGCGGCGTGTCACGCAGTCCGCGGCGATCGCCTTCAACTCCTCGTGCGCCGGCGTGGTGTGTACGACCAGCGGCGAGTGCACCTGCTCCAGCACGTACCCGTTCGGCTTCAGCAGCAGGCCGAAGAACTTGCGCGCGTCGTGCGTCACCAGGTCGATCTCCATCCCGGCGAGATGGTGCGATGTCTCCACCGTTTCGCCGCCGCCGTCGAGGCCTATGACTCGCTTCAGCGGCAACAGGTGGACGCCGCGCAGGTCGTAGTCGGAGTCGGGAGACGGAAACCCGTACAGGTGGGCACCGCTGATCGTGACGAACAGCAGTGGATAGGGATGCCGGTCAACCACCCGCTGCAGGCGCTCGTCGCCGGTGAGTTGCATCCCTGGGGTGGGAGAGCTCACGGCAGTCGTTCCTCGACCGCGCGTCGGCGGGCACGGATCAGAAACCGGTCGGCGCGCTCGTAGTCGGGCTGCGCCGGCAGGGTGGTGCGCGCCAGCGCGGCGTCGAATTCAGCGACCAGTTCCCGCCGCCACGCGTCCACCTCCTGCCACCTGATCCTGCCCGACCTGACGGCCAGCAGCCGCTCCCGGTGCTCCCTCACGTCGACGGCGACGAAACCCTCCCGCAGCACCGTGACGCCGGACAGCAGCAGGCGCAGGAGGTGCATCGCGTGCCTCCACTTCACCACACCGCGGCTGCGCAGCCCGGCCTGCATGCGCCTGAACTGAGCCTCCACGTAGTGCGTGTAGGTCTGGTGCACCAGCCGGGAAAGAAAGCACCCCCGCATGGCCAGCAGCTCCTCGCCCAGCGGCGTGACGGTCTCCACGAGCGGCGTATAAAGACACTCCAGGACGTTCGGATTGGCTTTCAGGGCGAGCACGATGAATTTCTGGATCTCCCAGTACACCTCCTGGGTAGATTCGTTCTGCAATTGCGGCGGCGCTCCCGCCAGCGACCAGTGCAGGTCGGCGGGCGGCAGATACGCACCGCGACGGTCGGTGTCGGAGCCCTCGCGGTCCAGTCCGTAGGCGCGCGAGCCGACGACGCAACGGAGGATGACGCGTTCGACCAGATCGAAGTGAGAGTCTGTACGGTAATTCCGCGACATGGAAGACGATGAAAACCGATGCCCAAGCAGCGGCCGCCGGCCGGCTCCTCCGGACCAGGCATCGTACATGGATCCGGCGCCTCGCGGCGCGTCGCAATCTACCCTTGTCGGCGGCACCGGTCAAAGGGTCAAGCTGGCGAGTCACTCAGGCGGTGCCGCGCAATAGCGAGATGGCGGGACGCGTGCTTGATCGTGGGACACTAGTGTCCTATCATCCGTGTGTGACGGGCCAGCAGTTCGTCGACCGCGTCCGCGAGATCGGCCGTTCGCGTGGCATTGTGGCTCAGATCGACACCATGAAGGGGAAGGGCAGCCTTATCCTCCTCTTGTACGGCGACAGTCACAGGACCATCGTCAAGGATCGCCGAAAAGAGTTGGGTGCGGGGTTGTTGTCTGCCATGATTGGTCAACTTGGGCTGCCACGAAGTGACTTCAGGTAAGGTCCCGTTGCGGGGGAACGTCATGCGATTCGTATATCCAGCACGGCTGCACCGGACCGGCCCGGACGAGGTCGTTGTCTCGTTCCGTGACCTGCCGGAGTGTATCACCTCGGGCGCCGACGAAACCGAGGCCCTGGCGGAAGCCGCGGACGCCCTCGACGTGGCCATTGCCGGCCGCATCGTATACCCGCCTGCAGACAGCGATCCGATCCCGGCGCCGAGTGCCCGGCGCACGGATGAGCATGATGTTGCCGTACCGGCGGATACGGCGGCCAAAGCCGCTCTTGTGCTTGCGCTTCAGGACAGCGGTCTCTCGCGCAGCGCCCTCGCGCGCCGTCTCGGCGTCGACGGGAAGGTGGTGCGCCGCATGCTCGACCCGCGCCACCGCACCGCCGCCAGCCGGATTGGTGCCGCGCTCCGCGAGTTGGGGCAGGAGTTGGTCGTAGAGACCCACGTCCCCGAATCGGTCCGATAAGGGTACTAAACCCGGCGCAGGCGGATCATCATCTGCTGGTCCATGGGGTCGATCCAGGGGCCGTTGCCCCACAGTACCTGGGTCAGATAGAGGTTGCCGGCGGCGTCGACGCCGATGCCGTGCGGCCCCTTCATGACCGGGGAGCCGTGGTAGATGCGTGCCAGACAGGTGCCGTCGAGCTCGAAGATCGCCAGGCAGTCGCCGAACCCGCGGATGCCGCGGTTCTCGCCGAAGCCGGCGCCCGCCTCGCCGACGTACACCAGCTCCCGGTCGCCGCCCGCCGCGGTGATGAAGAAGCCGTTGGGGCGGTGCACGCCGGTGCGCCACTCGCTCAGGTAGGAGCCGCCGCCGTCGAACACCTGCACCCGGTGGCCCTCGCGGCTGGCGACGTAGACGTTGCCGGCGCGGTCGGTCTGCACGCCGTGCACGAGGTTGAACTGCCCCGGTCCCTGGCCGGGCTCGCCCCAGGAGAACAGGAACTCGCCGGCGGCGGAGTACTTGTGCACGCGCGCGTTGCCGTAGCCGTCGGCCACGTACATGTCACCGGTGCCCGGATCGAAGGCGACCTTGGTGGGGCCGTTGAACGGCTTGCCGCTGTAGTGGCCGGAGCTGCGGTCCGGCGTGCCCCACACCTGCAGCACTTCGCCGTCCGTCGTGCACTTGCGGATGCAGTGGCCGAACGCGTCCACCAGGTACAGGTGCCCGTCGGGCCCCATGGAGAGCCCGTGCGGCATCGTGAACAGCTCTGAGCCCCAACTGGTGATGAAGGTGCCGGCGCGGTCGAACACCATCACGGGGTGCTTCCAACGCGTGAACACGTACACCCGGTCGTGCGCGTCGTCGACCAGCACGTCGGGGGTGTCCTTGATGATCCAGCCGTCGGGCAACTGCGCCCACGCGGGCTCCACCTCGTAGGTGAACTCGCCAAATCCAATTCGGTCAGCCATCGTCGCTCCCCCATGCCGGTGACGCCGTAGCGAGCGCTTCGCGGCGCGCGCGGCTGGTCCGCTCCCACTCCTCCCAGGTCGGGGTGGGGCCGGCGCTGAGCACGCTCAGCGGTTCCGTGCCGTAGCTGTGCGACTTGGTGTCCAGGTAGTCGGTTGCCTCGCGCTCCGGCGAGCCCGCCGGGGTAGAGGCGGCGGTCGGGTGATAGCGGAAGTCGTGGCTCCAGCGCACCCGGTCGCTGCCGTTCACCTTGCTGGCGTGCAGCGTCAGGTTGGTCAGAAACACCACGTCGCCGGCCTGCATCGGCAGCGGGGTAGGGGTGCCGCGCCGTTCCACGTCTTCCGGAATCAGCACGTGGCCGGTCGCGGCGGAGCGGGCGCCGGACAGGAACCCCCACCGGTGGCTGCCGGGAATGACCCACAGGCAGCCGTTGCCGGTGTCGACATCCACCAGCGGCACCCAGGTGGTGATCACCCGCATGTGCTCGGTGGTGGCCTCGAAGCGGCCGGTCTTGTGCTCGTTGTAGTAGTGGCTGTCCTGGTGCCACGGGAACGCCGTCTGCGAGTCCTCCGGCAGCTTGACCCGGATCACCGAGATGCCGTGCAGGGTCACCTCCGGCCCGACGATCACCCGCAGGACATCGGTGATGGCCGGATGGGTGTACAGGTCGTACAGCGCCCGGTTGCACAGGTCGGAGACGGCGAACAGCGGCTTGCTGCCCTGCGGCGGCCGCTGCCGGCGGAACAGCTCCTCCTGGATGGCGGCGTAGCGGCGCCCAAACGGCTCGTTCTCGTGCAGCGTCGCCAAGTCGCCGTCCGCGTGCCGCTCACGGGCGAACGCGTCCACCCGCCCGCCGATAAAGGCGCGCACCGGATCGAGGTGCTCGGGACCGAACGCTCCGCGCACCACCAGGTACCCGTCACGGCGCCACGCGGCCGCGCGCTGCTCGTCGGTCATCGCGCTTACGCTACCAGCCGAGCTTGGTCTGCCGCCCGTGCCGCTGCAGCAGGTCGGCAATGGCGTCCTTGGTCAGGTCGAACGCGGAAACGCCCTCCGCCACTTCGCCGAACATCCGCTTGCCCGCGGCGCGCAGCTTTTCGTTGATCTTCGCGTAGGTCTCCGCCACGCGCGGATGCTGCGGTTCGCCCGGCAGGCCCAGGCTCTGCGCCATGTCCTCGGCGCCGGCGCCGAAGTAGTCGATGCCGTCCACCGCGAGAATGTCGTCGATGTTGTCCAGAGCGACGATGCTCTCCAGTTGCGGCACGATCACGGTGTTGGCGTTGATCTCCCGGAACAGGCGCACGTGGTCGCCGTCCACCTGGCCGTGCATGGTGGCGATGCTGGTGGCGCTGCGCAGCCCGAGCGGCGCGAAGAAACTGTACTTCACCAGGTCCTTGGCCTGCTCACCGGTGAGCAGGTTGGGAATCGTGATCACGCGCACCCCGCGGTCCAGGTAGCTGAGGATGGTGCTCTCCGCGCCGTCCGGGATGCGTGTGGAGACGGTCATGCCGTAGGGGTCGGCGATACGGCACATCTCCCCCATCTCCGCCGGCGTCCACGTGTCGTGCTGGGCGTCGAAGCTCACGAAGTCCAGCCCGCTGCGCCCGGCCAGCTCCACCAGTTGCCCGGACGGCTCCCTGAGCGTGAGCCCGAGCGCCTTCTCACCGCGCCGTATGCACTCCAGTATCTTGTTGGGAACCATAGCTGCCGCCATTCATTCAGCACCCCTCCCACCCTGTCAACCGCCAACCGCAGAGGCGTGCACCCCGTTCGGCTTCCCGGTGCGGAAGCGAAACCGCGCGGCGCCCTGCCGGTCGATGAGGAGCTGCTCACCTGGCGCACGGTCGGCCTGGGCTCGCTGCCGGCAACAGCACCGCTTTAGTGCTGTAAGTGCGGACAGATGTATCGGAGACCGGTACTATAGGAGGGCGGGACCATATGGTGCGCGACACAGACACTACGGCGTGGCCCCCCGCCGCCTCGGTGCTGGATTGGCTTCTTGACTCAGACCCGTCCATCCGCTGGCAAGTCCTCCAGGATCTGGTCGACGTCGATAACGTCGCCGCCGAGCGTGCCCGCGTGGCAGATGAGGGATGGGGCCGACGACTGCTCGATGAGCAGCGCCCCGACGGGCAGTGGGGCGATGGAGAAGCGCACCCGTTCTGGTGGACGAACCTGTACACCCTCCTCTACCTGCGTGATCTCGGCGTGGATCCTGCAAGCGATCGCACTCGACACGCCATCGAGCTGGTGCACTCGAACGTGACCTGGGGCCCGTGGCACGGAGACTCTCCGTTCTTCGAGGGGGAGGAAGAGCCCTGCATCAACGGGCGCGTGGTGGCGCTCGGCGCCTACTTTGGGAAGCCGAGCCTCCGATTGGTGGACCTTCTGCTGAGCGAGCAGCTCGGAGATGGTGGGTGGAACTGTGAGGCGCACCGCGGCTCCGTGCGCTCCTCATTCCATACGACGATTTGCGTCCTGGAGGGCTTGCTCGCACACGAGCAGTCCTTCGGGGAAGACCCGGCCATCACGGAAGCCCGCGAGCGTGGTGCAGAGTATCTGCTGGAGCGGCACCTCCTCCGGCGGCTCTCCACGGGTGGTGTCATCGACGAAGGTTGGAGGCGCCTCGCCTTTCCTCCATTGTGGCACTACGATCTCCTGCGGGGCCTCGAATACGCGGTGACTGCGGGCTTTGAGGACGATCCACGCCTGGCGGAAGCCATCGAGACAGTTGCAAGCCGTCAGCTTCCCGATGGACGCTGGCGCCTGGACGTGCGGCACAAGGACACCCTCTACGAGGAGATCGCCGGTGCTCCCGGAGAACCAAACCGATGGATCACGCTCCGCGCACTCCGCGCACTGAAACGCTTGCGCCAATGAAGAGCCCGCAGCGTCCTCGCCAATACTACCTTGATAGGGCGGTCGCTGCGTGCGTGCGTCGCCCGCCGAAAGTTCGTTGCAGCGAGCTTCGGCGGACAGTCGTCGTCGGCGTCCAGTACGATCAGTACGCCGCCATCAGGGCCGGACTGGCGGGCCGCCAGGTCCACGTACCGCTCCAGTTTCGTTCTCCTTGAGGAAGCGGTCGCGCTTTATCCGAATCGGTCTCGGCATGTGCGGTACGGCGTCGGGTATAGCCGCGGCAGCGATGCGCCGGATCAGGATCGGTACGGCTTCCACTTCGCCCGGCCCTTCCACTATCGCAACGACTGTCGACATCCGTCAGCGGGTGCTCGCGAACAGATCGAGCTGGCGGGGGGCTGCCTGTTCCGGATCGGGGCGCAACTGGTCCATCCGCAGCAACTCGCCGGCGGTGAACAGGTGATCGCGGAGCGCGGAGCGTTCGGCCTCATCGAGGGGACCGATTGTGGGTTCGGCGTGTTCGGAGAGGACGGCCAGGATCGCGCTGTCGGGGACAGCGTCATTGTCGAGCAGATCCGCGCTGTGGCTCGTCACCACGACCGGCGCCAGTTGGCTGGCGTCGGTGAGGCTGTCGATGAGGACGCCGGCGGCGGGATGCAGGGCGCTCTCCGGTTCTTCGATGCCTACCAAGGCGTCCCGCGGCTTCACCGTTGCCCTGGAACAGCGCCACGAGGACGCCAAGCGCGCGCAGAGTGCCGTCGGACATGTTGCTGGCCAGGAACCGCCACGGATGCTTGGCTCCCCGCACCTCCTCGCGGAAGTCGAGCGTAAGCTTGGTGACCATGGTGCGCGCTGCAACACCGGTGACTCCAGGCGCTATCGCCGCGAGCGACGCGGGCTTGCGGGACCGCGTCAGAGTGGTTCGGCACTGGCACTGTGCGCATGGCCAAAACTGTGCCGGCTGTCTATAATCGATCTGGTTTCGCATGTCCATGGGGCGCCCAGACGGGAACGACGTGTTCGTTGACTCGACCGTGCTCTACGCGCTGCTCGACTCGGCGCATGAGGCGCACGACCGGGTTGTCGCGGCCTGGGACAAGCTGCTCCTTTGTGGCGCTCGGCTAGTCACGTCAAGCTACGTCTGTGCGGAGTTGCTGGCGCTTGTTCAGGCACGGCTCGGGTCCGACAAAGCGCAGGAGTTCCTCCGTGAGCTCAGACCGCACCTGAGAGTTCTGACGGTAGATGCTCAGCTCCATGCCCGCGCGCTTGCCGATGGCAAGAGGGATTTGAGCGATTTAGTCCCCCGAATCAGCCGTGGGTTGATGTTACGGTTCGGTTCCACGACTGCTTTTTCTCTCGACGGCCGATTGGGAGAACTTCCTTCCCGAGGAACGGTCGCTGGCCGACGTGCTGAATCAGCGTCAGGGGCGGTTCTTTGTGCGCGTGTACGACAGTGCTACGAGGCTGTCCGACAGCGGGGAGTTCCGCTACGTCGAGGGCCTCCACGAGATCCTCGTGGATGGGAAACCCTACACACCAGAAACACTGCTGCCGCCCGAGAACGAAGGCCATACACCGATCAAGGTACAGTTCGTAGGGAACAGGGGATCCGCTATTCGGCCCTCGCTGAACGCGAAGCGCCAACGGTGGGTGGAAGAGGAAAGGGCCATCGTGGCACAGCCACATCCAGACGCCGACGAGGTTTCCTGCACGATAAAGACTCGATCGGGCAGTCTGGATCTGTTGATCAGGTTACCGAGGATATGGTGGGGTCTCAGGCACGACGGCGAGGAGTCAGCCGTGTGGTCCGCGACTCCGTTGACCATGACGCGGAGCGAGTTTCGTGACTACGCCGCCGCCGACGCTACGGTTCGGGTCCGTCTACCACGAGAGTTCGATGCCGTCGACGTGGGTTTCGATCACGATTTGAGGCGGAGTTATCGCTCGACATTTGCGGTCGAAGAAGCGGCTCGAATCTTAGAGCTTCCGCTAATCGACTTCACGGACGACTCACCGATCGATAGCCGGTTAAGTGAAGATACATTGTTAAGAGCCAAGTTCGGCTCCACGGTCTTAATACTGATCCAAGTGACGGCCGAACAGATTCCGGAGAGTGTCTCCTTCTCCTTCGATCAGGCGGAAGAGTTCCGTCGGTATCCGCATGCGGTTCGAGGCTTCAAGTTGATTCGTGATAGTCGCGTCATCTATCGATCGTGTACCTATTTCGACTGTGTTAAACGGTGGCGGCGCGGTGACATCATTCGTCACGATTGAAACTCAACAGAGTCTACAAAAAGAGGTAGGATTTGATGCCTGAAGCTAACGAAATAGAACACTGGACGGATCGGATTCGGAGTCGCTACGAGAGTTACCTGAAGACATCGTTTTTCTTCAAGGATCGTGAACTGCGGGATTCCTTCGAGTCCGCCCTGCGGGAGGAGGGTAGCCTGCTGAAGGGGCCGTACGAGGAACATGATCGCGGCTTCGATCACGGTACGGAGGCGCACGAGTTGGCGCGAGAGTGGTTTCCGGGGAGGGCGGGCGACTTGCTTCCGGGACTCAGGAAGGGATCGCTGTACGTACACCAGGAGCGCGCGGTTCGCGCTGCCTTCGGGGAGCGGCGCAACGTCGTCGTCGCGACCGGTACGGCGAGCGGCAAGACGGAGAGCTTTCTCTATCCTATTCTGTTCGAGCTGTACCGACAGCATCTTGCGGGAGAGCTCGGGGAACCGGGTGTGCGTGCGATGATTCTGTATCCGATGAATGCGCTCGCGAACGATCAGCGGGAACGGCTCGGTGAAATAGCGAAATCGCTGCACGGCGCAGGATCGGATTTCCATCCGACCTTCGGGCAATACATTGGCCAGACGCCTGAGGACAGGAACGACCGGTGGCGAAACGCGGGAGATCGCGATGAAGAACGACTCGCCGGCGAGTTGATCTTCCGCGAAGAGATGCGCAGCACGCCACCTCACATTCTGCTCACCAACTACTCGATGCTTGAGTACCTGCTCATTCGGCCCGATGACAGCCCGCTGTTCGATGGCGGACGCGGCACGCTTTGGCAGTTCATCGTCCTGGATGAGGCGCATCAGTACCGAGGCGCCAAGGGTATGGAGATGGGCATGTTGATTCGGCGCCTCAAGCAGCGGCTGACCGCCGGTGGGCGAAGCGAACCGTTCCGGTGCATCGCCACCAGCGCAACGCTGTCGTCCGGCGAGAGAGAGGATGACAAGACCGCCGTGGCGGAATTCGCCGCGGAGCTGTTCGGAGAATCATTTTCTTCGTCCGGCGTCATCTTCGGCTCGTCACAGTCGCGCGACCGGCGGTCGCCACGCCGTTATCACGTGTTCCTGCGCGCGCTCGAGGGTGCGTTCCTGGTGCACCGTGAGGGCCACGACGCCGTGGTTCTCAACCGCAAGGGGGAGTTCGCAGATGGGACCGAGTCCGTGCCGCTCGAGATCGCACTGTGTCGCGAATGTGGCCAGCACTACTACGTTGGTCGGGAGCGCGGTGGCCTCCTGGAGGAGGCGGTGCGGGATCCCAGCCAGCCGGGCTTCGGGGTCGAATACTATCGGCCATTGGAGTCGAGTGCCGGTGCCTCGCACGCGTTGTGTCGTCGTTGTGGCCGCTTGCCCGGCGCTGCAAACGCTAAGCCGGCGTGCACCTGCGGCGATTCGGCGGTGCTTTACGTCGTAAAATGCGCGTCCCACAAGGATCAACCCGATCAATTGAAGGAGTGTGCGACCTGCGGCTATCAGCGTGGCGGCGTGGGCGACCCCGTGCAGGAGATCGTCCACGGTTCGGACGGACCGAACGCGGTTATCGCCACCGCGCTGCACGAGCTTCTGCCGGAGGAGGGACGCAAGCTGTTGGCGTTTGCCGACAGTCGGCAGGAAGCGGCGTTCTTCGCCTGGTACGCCGAGGACTCCTACCGCAAGCTGCGCGATCGAAATCTCATGCTGCGTGCTCTGCAAGCCGGCGCGATCGCTCCCGAGGGGCTGTCCATCGACGACTTCAGATCGCGGTTGCTCAACCAGTGGGATCACGCTGGGCTGTTCAGCGCTGCCGACACCGCGGAAGGAAGACACAGGAGGGTGTTGCAGTCGATTCTGCGCGAGGCGTTGACCGACGAGCGCCGGCTGTCGTTGAGCGGCGTCGGACTGGTCAATTGGAGCATAAAGATTCCCGACGATGTCGCGCTGCCAGAGACGGTGAGGATGCCGCCGTGGGGGCTGTCGCAGCAAGAGGCTCGCCGTCTGCTTGGTTATCTCCTCGACGAGCTTCGTGTGCGCGATGCGCTGGAGCTGCCTGCAGGTAACGAACACGAAAATCGTGGTTCGGCATATGGCCGCCTGCGCATTGTCCTCGTTCTTCAAGGACGGCGCAAATCGCGCTCGCTTCAAGAATGTTGAGGGGTTCGTTGGCGACTGGCACAACCCGGATGCCGTCTCCGAATTGAGACGCTTCTGTGGGACCGTCGATGCGGTGAGGTTCGCTTTGCGAGACATTGTTCCCGAGCGGATCCACGAATCCACTGGATTGACGGGTGATCGCTGGATCGATCACGTCGCCGGACCGGATAGCCGCCTTGCCGAGGTCGAGGCGGAAGTGTGCGCAGACTATCGCGCGATGCAGGACACGAAGGATGCTCTCATGCGTGAGCAGCCGAAGGGGTGGACGACCAAGGTCGGACACATCGAGCGTCGCATGAAGACCATTGCCGAGGAGCAGACCCTGAGCTTCCTGTCACGCAAGGCGGCTATCCCGAAGTATGGATTTCCGGTAGACGTGGTGGAGCTCGATACCCGGAACGGCCAGGCGCGCGATGCTCACCGAGTGGCGCTACAGAGGGACCTGTCGCAGGCGATTGCCGAGTACGCGCCCGGTGGCAAGGTGATCGCGGATAAGCGGGAGTGGGAGTCGGTGGGCGTAAAGATGGTACCGGGCAAGGCGCTGCAGACGCCCTATTACGACTACAACGAGGCGCGGAACTTCGAACAGGTCGAAGACCGAGGGCTGCGGCCTCAAAATATGAGACAGTATCTCATCCCCCAGTTCGGGTTCGTTACGGCGCTCTTTCAGCCGCCGACGGAGCCGCGCGGACGCGTGCGCCGGCTCTACACGACTCGCCCTTTCTTCAAGGGATTCGGCGCTGATGTCCCGGAGACGACGAATCTGCTCGGCATCGCGGTGACGAAGGCGGCGCCCGGTACGCTCGTCGTACTCTGCGAGGGGCACAACCGGCAGGGGTTCTATATCTGCCTCACATGCGGGAGCCACCTCACCGAACAGGAACATGAACACCGAACACCGTGGGACACGCCTTGTTCAGGTATGCTACGGCACTTCTCGCTGGGGCACGAACTGGTTACCGACGTGGTGCGGCTGCAAGTTCCCCACCTTGATGGCGAGTGGACGGCCTATTCCGTGGGTTATGCTCTCCTTTTGGGAGCCGCCGAACGGTTGGGTGTTCCAGACACCGACCTGAACGTCACCATCGCCGGAGTCGACGTGACGGCGACCGTGGCATCGACTACCGCGTCGATAGTGCTGTATGACAACGTACCCGGTGGCGCAGGACTCGTTGCTCAACTGGAGCGCGAAGACGTGTTCAGCGAGGTGCTGCGGCACGCTCGGGACCGCGTGAGCGGCACGTGCGGGTGCGATTCGAGTTGCTACGGCTGCTTACGCAGCTATCGCAATCAGTTCGCCCACCCGCACCTGGATCGCACCGAGGCGGTGGAGATGTTGAGCCTCTCCGCGTCATCGTGAGCGATGCAGGCTGCCCAGCGAGCGACCAGTGCCGCGCGGATGGTGAAACACACGACGAGGCGCTTTCCATCGGCACGGGCGTTGGCGCTGCTGCGAGTCGGGGTAGGGGATCCGTCAGCACGGTTTCGGGCTGGGCAGGAGAGTGCCATTCGGCACGTGTTCCTCGGAAACGGGCGCCTGCTGGTGGTGCAGAAGACGGGTTGGGGGAAGAGCTTCGTCTACTTCATCGCGACCAAGCTGCTACGTGAGGCCGGCATGGGCCCGGCGCTGCTCGTCAGCCCCCTGCTGGCGCTCATGCGCAACCAGATCGCTGCCGCGAAGCGCATGGGTGTGCGAGCCGTGACCATCAACTCGGACAATTCGGAGCGCTGGCGCGAGGTGGAGGCCACGATACGCCGCGATGAGGTGGACATTCTGCTCATCGCACCGGAGCGCTTTGCCAACGAACGCTTCAATAGTCAAGTGTTGTCTCAGATCGGCGGTGCGGTATCGCTTGTTGTTGTCGACGAAGCGCACTGCATCTCTGACTGGGGCCATGATTTCCGCCCCGACTATCGAAGAATCGAGCGCACCCTCCGCGTGTTGCCGCCGAACCTCCGAATGCTGGCGACGACCGCGACGGCGAACAACCGGGTCATGGAGGATCTCGGGGACATACTCGGCCCGCGCTTGACAACCCAACGCGGCGACCTCGCTCGTCCTTCTCTTGCTCTGCAGACGATACGAATGCCCGGTCAGGCGGAACGGCTCGCGTGGCTCTCCGATCGGCTCCTGGAGATTCCGGGAAGCGGCATCGTCTACACGCTCACCGTGCGCGACGCCGAGCAGGTGGCTCGATGGCTCCAGTCACGGGGCATCGACGCCGCGGCGTACACCGGACAGACCCGTGATCGCCGTCCAAAGCTGGAGCAAGCTCTCCTTGACAACGAGGTGAAAGCGCTGGTCGCGACGACGGCTCTGGGAATGGGCTTCGACAAACCGGACTTGGCGTTTGTCATCCACTACCAGACGCCCGGCTCGGTCGTCGCTTACTATCAGCAGGTGGGACGCGCGGGTCGGGCGCTCGAGGCGGCCTACGGCGTGCTGCTCAGCGGCGCCGAGGAAACGGACATCACGAACTTCTTCATTGCGAGCGCATTCCCGACCCGCTCCCAGGTTGCGGGCGTTCTGGACGCGTTGGAGGCCGCCCCAGACGGTCTGTCGGTGCGTGAAATCGAAACCAAGGTCAACCTGAGCTACGGGAGGATACAGAAGACGATCCAGTTGCTGGCTCTCGAGTCACCGGCACCGATCGCGGCGCTGGGTGGGAAGTGGCAGCTAACGGCGGCGAGGCTCGATGGGGCGTTCTGGGAGCGAACGGAACGGCTGACCGAACTCCGACATGCAGAGCAGCGCCAGATGCAGGAGTACGTCGACCTTTCCTCCGGACACATGGAGTTTCTCGTCCAGGCCCTGGACGGAGACGCCGGCGGCTTCCAGCCGCCTGACGTGCCGGATCTGCCGACAGCCGTACACCCAGCCAGCGTCAGAGATGCGATCTCCTTCCTCCGCAACGCAAGCTTAGCGATAGTACCGCGCAAGCTATGGCCGACCGGCCGGCGGATCGAGCGTGGGCATCGTGCGCAACCAGGCAGGGCACTCTGCGCATGGATGGATGCCGGTTGGGGCCGCCTGGTATCAGACGGAAAGTACCGTGACCATCACTTCACCGACGAGCTTGTCGACGCGTGTGCCGCCTTGGTTCGCGAATGGCAGCCTGTCCCCTATCCCACCTGGGTTGCGGCGGTCCCGTCCCACCGTAGGCCGCACTTGGTGCCCGACTTTGCCAGACGGCTGGCGGTGAAACTGCAACTTCCTTTCAGACCGGTACTTGAACGGAAGGAGGAGAGGCCGGAGCAGAAGACGATGGAGAACAGCTACCAGCAGGCACACAATGTTCTCCGATCGCTCGCCGTCGACCAGGACCAGGTGCTCTCGGGCCCGGTACTCCTGGTCGATGACATGGTAGACTCACGCTGGACGTTCACCGTGATCGCTTGGGAGCTTCGCCGCCGCCATTGCGGAGAGGTGTGGCCACTTGCCCTTGCGGACGCGGGAGGCGCGCGATGATGAACGGAACGGACGGCCTGTCTGCAAACACGACGGCGATACTGCTGCTTACGGCTCCCTTGGTCGTCGGCAGCCGCCGGTCCCAAGCACCGGTTCTCACCGCCGGGGAGTATCGGAAGCTGGCCCCGTTGCTGGCCTCGCACCAAACCGAACCGGCCGCCCTGCTGGAATCTGGGGCCGACCGACTCCTCGCTCAGTGTGGAGACGTGGTTGAGGAGGATCGCCTTACGGCCCTGCTGAATAGAGGATTCCAGTTAAGCCAGGCGGTCGAACGATGGCACGCGCGTGGGATCTGGGTGGTGAGCCGCGCCGATGAAGCATACCCGCCGTCGCTCAAGAAACGATTGAAGAACGATGCGCCGAGCGTGCTCTACGGGTGTGGAGTGAAGGAGATCCTGTACTCCCGGAGTCTCGCGGTTGTCGGATCGCGCGAAGTTACCGAACCGCTCATCGAATACACGCGGCGCAACGCGTCCCTGATCGCCCGCGCCGGGTTGGCCATTGTTTCGGGCGGTGCGAGGGGCGTCGATCGGGCGGCCATGAATGGTGCTTTGGAGGCCGGGGGCCGCGTCGCGGGAGTGCTGCCCGGAGACCTGGAGAAGGCGGTCATGAATCGCGAGCATCGCAACCTGCTCCTGGAGGAGCGGCTCGTCCTGCTATCCCCATTCGACCCGAGCCTGAGATTCACGGTCGCGCAAGCGATGCAGCGCAACAAGGTGATCTACGCCCTGGCCGAAGCCGGACTGGTGGTAAACGCGGACTTCAGCCGGGGAGGCACGTGGGCCGGTGCAGTGGAGCAGTTGAGGAAGTACTTCGTCCCAGTGTTCGTCCGCTCGACCGGCGATCTTTCCGAGGGCCTTACGGCTCTGCAAAGTCGTGGCGCGCGACCGTGGCCCGAACCGGAGGCGCCAGAAGCGATTAGCGAGATTCTTGGCCGCTGTTCCCCTCCGCATGAGCACAAACCGGACTCGGTCGAGTTGATCGCCGGCGCGGACGCTGGCACAACTGAGCGGCAAGCCGCGCCCGACCCTGCGGCGCCATCATCGCAAGCGCCGGACTATGCCCGACTGCTCTTCCGCGACGTAGCGTCGTATGTTGGCAGCATCTGCGCTAAGCCTCGTAGCGTGGAGCACGTTGCCCTTGAGCTGGGAGTGCCCAAGACGATGGCACAGACTTGGTTGACACAGCTTGTCAACGACAGTGTCTTGGAGAAGCTGCCCGGCAGAAACTACGTTGTTGCAGCGCGGCATGGCAGTATCCCGTCGGAACCGCCGACGATCCGGGAGGCACAACCGTCTATTGCATATCCCGACCGCACTCTTATCGAATCGCTGTTGGGCACTGCCAGGACATACATGCAGCAGATCTGCGTGGTCCCAAGGACCGCGAGGGAGGTTGCCGCTGAACTCGGCGTTACTCCGAATACGGCGCGGGATTGGTTGCGGCGTTTCGTTGACGAAGGAACCCTGGTGAAGGACAAGAACCCCGTTCGCTACACCCGTTCGTTGTTCGGACATGGACCGAGAGAGTCGCGTCCCGATTGATGGGCTGTCATTCGGAACTGCCAGGGCCACAGCGAGCCGCCGGCTACGTCGTCCGAGGGCAGGGCCCAGACGTTGGCGGCCAGCTTGCGCTGGTCGGTTCCGCGGTAGATCACGAAGCAGCGTGGCAGGTCCAGGTCGCGCATCGCCTGCGTCAGGCCGGCGATGTCGTAGCGGGAGACGGTGGAGCGTGCTTCACCTCGAACGGGAGCAGGTCGCCGCCCGACTCGATCAGCAGGTCGGCTTCGGCGCCGGCCTGGGTGTGCCAGAACCAGAACCGCGGGTCGGTAAGCTGGTGGCGGGCGGCGGCCATCAGTTCCATCAGGACGAGCGTCTCGAACGACGCACCGCGGCCCGGCCAGGTGTCGAGCGCGCCGCGGCTGCCATACCTTGTAAATCGGGAGGTAGACTATCGGATTACAAGTTGTCAGGGCAGTACGGTGACTGCCGGGTGTCCGCGGATCAGTCGACGAGGGCCTGGTAGATGAGGGGCTTGAGGCGGCGGCGGAGGATGCGGGGCGGGCTGGTGGCGACGGCGTCGGAGTGGATGAGTTGGGCGAAGAACACGACGCTCAGTTGCTCGACGGGGTCGACCCAGAAGTAGGTGCCGGCGAGGCCGCCCCAGGCGAACTGGCCGGGGGAGTCGATCACGTTGGCCGCGGCGGGGTCGAGGGCGACCGAGAAGCCGAGGCCGAAGCCGACGTCGGCGAACGGAGTCTCGCTGAACACCGGCACCCCCATGGCGGCCAGGTCGCGGCCACCGGGCAGGTGGTTGCAGGTCATGTACTCGACCGTCTTGCGGCCGAGCACGCGCACGCCGTCGAATTCGCCCTTGCCGAGCAGCATGTCGGCGAAGCGGCGGTAGTCGTCGATGGTGGCGACCATGCCGCCGCCGCCGGACAGCATCGCGGGCGGGCCGAGGTAGCGGCTGGTGGCCGGGTCCTCGGTACGGCGGTAGGCCGGGGCGCCCGGCGCGCCGCGCGCGCTCTCGTAGCAGGCGGCGAACCGCCCGGCCCGGTCCGCCGGCACCGTAAAGCCGCTGTCGCTCATGCCCAGCGGTCCGGTAACGTGTTCGGCGACGTAGTCGTCCAGGGGCTGGCCGGAGAACACCTGCACCAGGTAGCCGACCACGTCGGTGGACATGCCGTATTGCCAGCGCGTGCCGGGCGAGAACTGCAGCGGCAGCTCGCCGAGCGTGGCGATCACGGTCTCCAGTGGGTCGTTCGCGGAGACGCGGGCGCGGTACAGGGCGTCCACGGGGTGGCTGTGCATGAAGCCGTAGGTGAGGCCGGAGGTGTGGGTGAGCAGGTCCTTGACGATCATTGGGCGGTCGGCCTCGCGGGTTTCGAAGTGGCGCTCGTCGCCGCCGGCGAACACCTGCAGGCGATCCCAGCCGGGGATGTAGCGGCCCACCGGATCGTCCAACTGGAACGCGCCTTGTTCGTAGAGCTGCATCAGGGCGACGCTGGCGATCGGCTTGGTCATCGAGTAGATGCGCACGATGGTATCGCGCTCGAACGGCCGTCCCCGCTCGACATCCATCTGGCCGCCGGAGAGAAACAGCGCCTCCCGGCCGCGCCGGGAGATCAGCAGCAGGTAGCCGGGCAGCTCGCCGTCGTCGACGTAGCGGCGCAGCACCGGCTCGATGCGGGCAAGCCGCTCGTCGGATAGTCCGTCAGCCATGCGCGCAGCTTACCACGCCGCGCTGCCCGCGGCGGCGGTCCCGAAGCTGCGCCACGACATCGGCGGCGGGCCGCACCTGGCCGGCTTCGATCTGCCGGTTGCCGAGCGCCAGAATCCTGAGCAGCACAACGGTCTCCTGAATGTGTTGGCAGCCGTCCATAATGCCTGGTCAGTGGGGGAGGTAGGCGTCGTGGAGTTGCTCGGCGGCGACGCCGTCGGCGACCCAGCGGTCGATGCGGGCGTCGTCGTGGCCGAGTTCGCGCAGGACGGCGCGCGTGTGGGCGCCGACCTTGGGCATCGGGTTGGCGAGGAGCAGCGAGGTGCCGGCGAAGCGGGCGTAGGTGGGCGCCGGGTTGTCGACCGCGCTGCCGGCCGGGTGGTCGAGCAGGCGGATTACCGCGATCGACTCGGCTTCGCTCCACGATGCGCGCTCGGCGTCGGTGATCTCGCGCAGGCCGGTGCGGCGTATGTCTTCGATGTAGTCCACGCGGTGGCAGCCGAAGCCGGCGGCGGAAAATGCCTGCTCCCAGTGGGCCACCGGCTGTTCGGCGATGGCGGCCTGCAGGGCGGCGATGCGGTCCGCATCCTGGTCCGCGGCGACCGGGGCCGCCGCCAGGCCGGGGACGTCGCGCAGCCGCGGCAGGTCCTCGGGCAGGCCGGTGAGCACGAGCCAGCCGTCGGCGGCGCGGTACAGGTGCTCCAGCGAGTGCGCTCCCAGGACTTCCTGGCCGTGCGGGCCGTCGTCGGGCAGGGCGTCGGCGGTGGCCCATACGAACGGCGCCTGCACCAGTTGCCCGCCCTGCGCCAGGGAGGTGAACACCAGGTCGCCGCCGCCCTCGCGCTTGCGGCGCAGCAGGGCAAGCGCGATGCCGTAGGTGCCCGAGTAGCCGGTAAGGTAGTCGATGCAGGAGGCGAAGCCGTGCAGCTCGGGCGGCCCGCCAGGGCCGCCGTAGCGCTGCTGGATGCCGGTGGCGGCCTGCAGCACCGGGTCGAAGCCGGGCAACTCGGTCCACGGCCCGCGGCGCGGACCATTGAACGCGGTCAGGTTGAGGTACACGATGTCGGGATTGATGCGCGCCAGGCTGGCATGGTCGATGCCGAGGCGCTCGGCCACGCCGGGCCGGAAGTTGTGCACGATCACGTCGGCGCCGGCGGCAAGCTGCTCGAACAGCCGTTTGCCCGCCGCCTGTTTGAGGTCCAGGATCACGCTGCGTTTGCCCTGGCCTACCTCAAGGTGCAGATAGCACGCGGTCGAGGGCAGGAAGTAGGGGTTGGGCGAATCGATCTTGATCACGTCGGCGCCGTACTCCGCCAGGGTTCGCGCGCAGCACGGGCCGGCCAGCACGGTGGACAGGTCCAGCACCCTGATGCCGGCGAGGATGCCGCCTCGCGGCGCCGAGAGAGCCGGCTCGGCCGCCTGCCGGGCGCCGTGCGCCGGGCGAGCGACCGCGCTGCCGTCACTGCCATCACTGCCATCACTGCCGTCATTCTGGGCAGCGGCGCCCGGGGTGGCGGCGACGGCGCCGTTGCCGGTTGCCGCCGGGAGGTCGCGCAGCAGGGCGGTGAGGTCGCCGGGGCGGGCCGGCTGCGGCACGTGCCACCGCTCGTCGGTACGGCCGAGCGAGGTCTGCACGCCGAACTGGCGGATGGCGCCGTGCGTCGGATCGTCCACTTCCACGGTCAACGCGGCGGCGTCGGTTTCCGGCGCATGCAGCCACTCCTGCGTGCTGCGGTGCACGCTGAACGGCACCCCGTGCGCGCGCATGATCGGCGTCCAGTCGTCCGCCGGCTTCTGCCGGAAGGCCGCGGTCATGCGGTCACGCAGGATCTTCCTCCACTGCCGCGACAGGCCGTCGACGTCCTGGATGTTGTTGGGCCGCGTGAGGTCCGGCCAGGCCGGCAGGTCGACCATGCCGTCGGCGATCAGGGCGTCGTAGATCCCGAGTGCGTTGACCAACTGCACCGAGTTGCGGCGGCTGTTGCCGGCCAGTATGAACACCCAGCGGCCGTCGCCCGCCTGGTAGCTGTCGAACATGACCGGCAGCCACGGGCGCTGCGCATCGATCAGCCGGCGCCGCTCGTCCTTGTCGGCGTGCCGCATCTGCTCGCGCAGGCCGTCGTTGGCGGGGTTGGGGCGCTTGCCGTAGCGCGCCGGCGCATCGGCCACGCGCAGCAGGAAGGCGCCCATGGCCGACATCGCGGCGCCCGCGAGCGGCACCTCGATTGCCTCGCCGCGCCCGCTCTCCTCGCGCGCGTACAGCGCAATGGCCACGGCGATGGCGCCGTGCACCGCGCCGTACGCGGAGGCCAGCGGGATCGGCGTGTATTGCGGCGGCGCGTGCAGCGCGCGGCGGATCGCGTGCAGGTCGGTGTACACCCCGGTGGCCGCGTTGAGCACGCCTTCGAAGGCGCGCATCGAAGCGAGTTTCTCGCCGGCTCCGAAGCCGGGGAGGGAGAGGTACACCAGGCGCGGGTGGGCTGCCGTAGTGGCTGCGGCGCCCAGTCCCAGCCGGTCCATCGCGCCGGGCCGGAAGTTCTCGATCACCACGTCGGCCGCTGCCACCAAGCGTTGCGCGGCCTCGCGCCCGGCATCGCTTTTCAGGTCCAGCTCCACGACCTGCTTGCCGCGGTTGAACACCGCGCCGGCGGGGGTGGCGCAGGAGGGGTGGCCGGGGCGGTCGATCTTGATCACCTCGGCGCCCTGGTCGGCGAGCAGCATGCCGGCCAGCGGCCCGGCAAGGTAGTGGCCGAAGTCGACCACGCGGATGCCGGCTAGCGGCGGAAGACCGTCGGTCATGGTGTGGGAGCGGCTGTCGTCCATGGGGAGGGAATGATCCACCGGACGGCGAATCGAGGTCAAGGAACAAGCCGGTGCGGCTGACCGGTCCGGTCGGTCCATCGGTCCGGCGGCGGCGTGTTTACAGGGAGGGACGGTTCGGCTACTGTCGCTGAACACGTTATGGCAACTATGACTGGTGCTCGTTTTACCGCCGAAATGGCGCATGGATATGGGATTACGCATGTGTTCTTCATGCCGTTCATCGGCCCGCGTACGCTGATGGAGATGGAGAAGCTCGGCATGCAGCGCATTCAGCCGCACGGCGAGAAGGCCGCCGCCTACATGGCGGACGCCTACGCCCGCGTCAAGCGCGCTCCGAGCCTGTGCATGGCACAGTCGGTGGGCGCGGTGAACTTGGCGGCGGGGCTGCAGGACGCCTACCTGGCCTGCTCGCCGGTGATCGCGCTGACCGGGCGCGAACTGCCGATCAACCAGCAGCGCCACGCATACCAGGAGGTGGACCACGTCAGGCCGTTCACCACGGTGACCAAGTACAGCGCCTCCGTGCGTACGCCGGACCTGCTGGGCATCCGCCTGCGCCAGGCGTTCCGCGCCGCCACCACCGGCACGCCGGGGCCGGCGCACCTCGACCTGGACGGCCTCGCCGGGCAGGCGGTATTCGACCGCGAGGCGGACCTGGAGGTGATCGTCGAGGAGCCGTTCACGCGCGTGCCGGCGTTCCGCCCGGAGGCGGACGGTGACCAGATCGCGCAGGCCCTGAACCGACTCGCCCGGGCGGAGCGGCCGGTGATCGTGGCCGGCGGCGGCGTGACCGCTTCCGATGCGCGCGCCGAGTTGATCGCGTTGGCCGAGAAACTGTCGATTCCGGTGGCCACCGCGCTGAACGCCAAGGCGATGTTCCCGCCCGACCACGCGCTGGCGGTGGGCACGCCGGGCAACTACTCGCGCGAATGCTCCAACCGCATCGTGTGCGAGGCGGACCTGGTGTTCTTCATCGGCAGCCACGCCGGCGGCCAGTTGACCCACGGCTACCGGATCCCGCCGCAGGGCACCCCGGTCATGCAGCTTGACATCAACGGCGAGGAACTGGGCCGCAATTACGCGCTCGACGTGGGGCTACAGGGCGACGTGCGCAACACCTTGCGCCGCATGATCACGGCCGCCGATAGCGGCGGCGGCGCCGATAGCGGCGGCGGCGCCGATAGCGGCGGCGCGCCCGACCGCTCCGCGTGGGTGGCCCGCGTGCAGGAGCTGGTCGCGGCGTGGAAGGAACAGGTGCGCGGCGTGTGGGAGTCGGACATCGAGCCGATGCGCCCCGAGCGGCTGTGCGGCGAACTCTCGGACTACCTGCCCGAGGACGCGATCCTGGTGTCCGACACCGGCCACTCCGGTGTGTGGACCGGCACCATGCTCGACCTTCCCCATCCTGGCCAGAGCTTTATCCGCTGCGCCGGCTCGCTCGGCTGGGGGCTGCCGGCGGCGATGGGCGCCAAGTGTGCCGCGCCCGACCGCCCGGTGGTATGCTTCACCGGCGACGGCGGCATCTGGTACCACCTCGCGGAGCTGGAAACGGCGTTCAAGTACAATCTGAACACGGTAACGGTGGTCAACAACAACCACTCCCTGAACCAGGAGAAGGGCGGTAACGAGTCGGTCTACGGCGGCCAGACGCCCGGCTCCGACGACCTGTGGATCTTCCCGGACGCCGATTTCGCCGCCATTGCCCGTTCGATGGGATGCTTCGGAGTCACGGTCAACCGCATCGGCGAACTGCGCGGCGCCCTCGATGCGGCGTTCGCCTCCGGCCAGCCGGCCGTGGTGGACGTGAAGACCCACATCGACGGCATCGCCCCCGGAGCCTGGCTGCCCGCGCGGGGATAGTGGCGAACTGATCCGGACCGCCGGCGCACCACCCGGTGCGTCCGGCGAGTGCGGGGCAGGGGCTCGGGCGGAGGCGCTATCCGAGCGGACCGGTCGGCGGGTCGGGCGGGCGCTGAGGGGGACGCTCGGGCGGGCGTTCGGTCGGTGGTTCGGAAGGTTGCGGCACTTCGGATTCCTCCTGCGGCACCAGGTCTTCGAACGGGATGTCGCAAAACTTCGCCAGCTTCTGCGCCGAATCGCGCGCCTCCCGCAGCGACGAACCCTTGATCATGTCCAGACCGTGATTGGTGCCCGACTGGTCGACAATCGCCAGGATCGCCGCCTGCCGCGACACCGCCTTCATCATGCGCGGGCGGTCCTGGTAGGAGGGGCCCACTTCGCGCAGCACGATCTTGGTCAGGTGGTCGAGCGGTTGCCGCTTGCGGGTGTGCAGGAACAAGAGGCCGACGTTCTTCTCGAACAGGTTGGCCTCCTTGTCGAACACCCACCGCTCCAGGTACAGCGCCCCGAGCAGGCTCAGCGCGATCAGAATGATCAGGATGACGCCGGGCTGGCCCTGCGAACTGAAGATCAGGAATCCCGCGATGATGGCGAATACGACGCGAAAGCCGGACGACGTCGAGTACACCATGCGCCCCTCGGACACTTCTCTGAGGACTGGATTGAACAAGGGATGCTCCTTTTGTCCGCCTACCAGCTCACGGCCGGCAGCGGGGCGTCGTCGGCCTGCTCCAGGCGCAGCCAGCCGCGTGGATCGGGCGCGCGGCGGCGCCAGTGATCGGTGATCGCCCGCGCCTGGTCCTCGCTGACCTCTCCGTCGCGCAGCGCGCCGTATGAGTAGGGCGCGCCGTGCTCCACGCGGTAGGTCAGGGCACGATCCCACATCGTGCTCCACACGAACGGATTGTGCAGTTCGCTGTCGGGCGCGGACCGGCTGCGCGCCACGAAGCCGGGTAGAAAAGGACGCCCGGCCGACTGCCCGGCCTGTACGTAGCGGAAGTTGAACGCCCAGCGGTAGTCGCCGTCGCTGGTATTGGGCGTCGAACTGTGCAGCACCTTGTTGTCCAGGAACAGCACGTCGCCCGGCCGCATCGGCAGCGTTACCGCGTCCTCCGCTACGTCACCCGCGTTCTCGGGGTCGCCCACTTCGCCGGTGTGGCTGCCGGGCACGACCATCAGGCAGCCGTTGTCGGGTGTCGCCTCGGTAAGCGGGATCCATGCATTCGCGATGCGGCTGTGGTGGGAGTCGGACAGGCCGGAGACGGCGTCCATGTGCCAGTGGGTCGCGCCCACCTGGAAGTTGTAGAACTTCTCCAGGGTGGGATTGTCCTGCCCGCTTGCCTTGGCCACCGCTTCCACCTCCTCGAGATGGCGCTGCGCCAGTTTCACGTTGAGGTGGTAGATCGGCGATGCGAGGACCTCCGGCCCGAGCAACGCTTCGAGCACGTCGAGCACCCGGCTGTGGCGGATGCAGGCGAACAGCTCGGGAATCTGCGAACTCGGCAGGTCGCGGCGGTACCGGAAGTGGTTCACGAAGATGTTCAGCACCGGGTCGAGGTGGTGCAGGCCGAGGCCACCGCTGGCGCCGAGCATGGTGGCGAAGCGGTGCGGAAACGGCTGTGAGGCGTAGTCGCGCAACGCGTCGGGGAGGGTCTCGGACAGGTAGACGTAGCCCATCGCGTCGATCAGGCTGGTATAGGACTTCTTGAGCGTTGCGAGGTCGCGCTCGGGGTCGAGCAGGCCGCGGACCAGGAGATACCCGTCCGACGCGTAGCTGGCGGCGTAGGTCTGTTGTGCCTCATCGGCGGCGAACATGGTCGGTGGGCTGGCCATCTTGGGTAACTCCTTCAGTTCACGGTCGCGGGGCGCCCGACGTAGACCTCTCGGAGCCCTCGCGTCTACCCTACCGTTCCGTGTACGTCAATGCAATTCGGACGGCCGGAGTTTCGGCGGGAGTTCCGGCCGGAGTTCCGGCCGGAGGGCTGCCGGCATCCGGCGCATCGCGGTAGCCGAG
This sequence comes from Spirochaetaceae bacterium, assembly GCA_028821475.1. Taxonomy (GTDB): domain Bacteria; phylum Spirochaetota; class Spirochaetia; order SZUA-6; family Bin103; genus Bin103. The sequence continues at coordinate 106,526 of JAPPGB010000073.1, read as the reverse complement.
CGGCGCGCGCGGCTGGCGGCGCGTCACCACCTGGCGGTGCCGGCGCGCAGCGCGGAGCAGGTCAGCGCCGACCTGGCCGGGCTGCACTCCAGCGACCCCGTTACCGTGTACCTGTCGGCGCGCGCTCGGGTGCGCGGGTTTCGCGTGGCGCACCTGGAGGCCGCGCTGTACGAGGCGCGCGACCTGGTGCGGGTGCTGGGCATGCGGCGCACCATGTTCGTGCTGCCGCGCGACTTGGCCGCGGTGGCAGACGCCGCCTGCACGCGTGCCCTGGCCCCGGCCGAGCGGCGCCGCCTGCTGCGCCTGCTGGGAGACCAGGAGATAGCCGCCGATCCCGAGGCGTGGCTGCGGGGCGTGCAGGAACGCACGCTCGCGGCACTCGCGGCGCGCGGCGAGGCCACCGCCAAGGAGCTGACCGCCGACGTGCCGGAGCTGGCCGAGAAGCTGAGCTTCGGCGCCGGGCGTTCGTGGGCCGGCACGGTGGGCGTCTCCACCCGCGTGCTGTTCCTGCTCGCGAGCGAGGGGCTCATCGTGCGCGCGCGCCCGCGCGGGACCTGGATCTCCAGCCAGTACCGCTGGGCGTCGACCGCGCATTGGCTGGGTGCCGGGTTCCCGGATCTCGACCCGGCCGCGGCACGCGCGCGGCTCCTGCACCGCTGGCTGAACGCCTGCGGCCCGGTGACCATGACCGACGTCACCTGGTGGAGCGGTTGGACGATGCGCCGGGCCAAGGAGGCGCTGGCCGGCTGCGGAGCGGAGCCGGTGGAGCTGGACGGAGGTCCCGGCTTCGTGGCCGCCGGCGACCACGAGCCGGTGGCGCCGGGTGCGAGCTGGGTGGCGCTGCTGCCGGGGCTCGACCCCACGGTGATGGGCTGGAAGGAGCGCGGCTGGTACCTCGGCGGCCACGCAGAGCGGCTGTTCGACCGCAACGGCAACGCGGGCCCGACGGTGTGGCTGGACGGGCGGGTGGTCGGCGGCTGGGCGCAGCGGCGCGACGGCCGCGTGGTGTTCGAACTGCTGGAACCGGTGGCCCCATCGGTGCGCGACCGGATCGCGGACGAAGCCGCGCGCCTCGAGGAGTGGTTGGCCGGCACGGTGGTCACGCCGCGCTTCCGCACGCCGCTCGAGCGGCGCCTGGCGTCCGGCTGACGCCGGGCCCTCAGGACGCCTTCAGGACACGCGAACGGCGCGCCGGGTTGGCCCGGACGCGCCGTCTGAGGTAAGCAGGCCGAATCGGCGAGCTACATGCTCTCCATGATGAACTCGCCGTTCACCTCGATTGCTACCTCTTCGGCCACGACCAGGCCGCCGTTGTCGAGCGTCCGGCTCCAGGACACGCCGTAGTCATGACGGTTGATGGTGAGGCTGCCGGCGAAGCCGACGACCGTGTTGCCCATGGCCATAACCGGACCGACGATCTCGATCGGGATTTCGACCGCGTGGGTGACGCCGCGGATGGTCAGGTCGCCGTGCAGTACGTGCTTGCCGTCCATCGTGCTGAGTTCCGAACTCACGAAGGTGATGGTGGGATGGTTGGCCGCGTCCAGGAAGTCGGCGCTGCGCAGGTGGTTGTCACGCTGTTGGTTGTTGGTGTCGACGCTCGCCGTCTGAATGGTGGCCATCACCTTGAAGGACGACATGTCAGCGGGATCGAGCTCCAGGCTGGCATCAAAGTCGTTGAACGTGCCGGTGGTCTTCGCGACCACCATGTGCTTGACGCTGAAGCCGATGTTGGTGTGGGGATGGTCCACCTTGAACTTGGCGGCGAACAGGGGCTGGGCGGCCAGAACGACGGCCAACCCGAACAGAACAAGAAACTTGCGGCGCATATTATGCTCCTTATGAATGAAATATGAGCGCACTTCATCAAGTGCGCTCTGTCCGAACCAATGACGCGGCGCGGCTGATCTATCTTACCCTCTCTTTCAGCGTCTGGCTGCTGAGTGGCGTCAGTCCGAGACGGATGGCGAGTTGGTCGAGCCCGGATACGGTGCCGGCGTCCAGCGGCAGGCCGTCGCGCCGGCGGTCGGCGGAGGTACGCAGCTCCGGTTCGCCCGGCAGCAGGATCTCCTCCACCCCCGGCTGGCGGCGGGATGACTTGAGCATCGCGAAGTATTCGCTCTGCAACTTCTCCATTGTCTCCCGGCCGCCAAGCGCGTCCGGGTCCGCGGCCCACAGGGTGAGATTGTTGGAGAAGCCGCCACCGCGCTTGCCGCCGGCGCTGCCGCCGGTGAGCATGGCGCCGAGCAGATCCACCACCACCGACAGGCCGTAGCCCTTGTGGCCCATGAGGCCGCCGAGCGGCAGCATCGAGCCGCCGTTGTACAGGTCGTCGGGCCTGGTCGACGGGTTGCCGTCGCGGTCCAGGATCTGTCCGGGCGCCAGCTCCTTGCCGGCGTAGCGCGCCACCCGCACTTTGCCCTCGGCGGTGACGCTGGTGGTGATGTCGACCAGGATGGGGTCGCCGGCGGTCGGCACGGCCACGGCGATCGGGTTGGTGGACAACAGCGGCGTGGTGCCGCCCCATGGCGCCACGATGCCGGCGCCGCGTCCGCTGCAGAACACCTGCCCGACCAGCCCCGCCTCCGCCATCTTCAGCGCGTACACGCCGGCGCGGCCGACGTGGTTGGCGCCGCGCACTCCCACCACGGCGGTGCCGTGCTCGCCCGCCTTGGCGATGGCGAGCTCGGTGGCGGCGAGGCCGGCCACCTGGCCGAACACGCCGGTGGCGTCGAGCACGGCGGTTGTGGTGCCCTCGCTCACGGTGCGCGGCGACGCCTGCGGGTCGATGCCGCCCTGATCGATGGCGTCGGTGTACTGCATCAGGCGGTGCGCGCCGTGCGAGTCGTGGCCGGCCAGGTTGGCGTCGACCAGGTGGTCGGCGACCGTCCTGGCATGGCCATCGGGCGCGCCCGCGGCGGTCAGGACGGCGATGGAAAACGCGTGCAACGTTTCGTAGCTGTAGCGAGTCTCTGGTGCCATGTCGTTCGATTCCTGCGCCGGAGATTAGCACAGATCCGCCGCGGCGCGGGACATCCGGGCTCTTCGCCGCCGGCGGCCCGCGGTCGGGCTCCTTGACCTCTCCCGGCGTGCGGCTGACACTCTCCCCATGAGCGCTGACCGCGAGGCCATCGGCGCCGCGCTCGAACATGCCAACGTTCCCGCACTGCTGGTTACGCTGGTGCACCTGACCGGCGATCTGGCCCTGCTTGGCGGCCCGTTGCGCCCGCGACCGGTGTGGGGAGATCCGCAGATGGGCCTTACCGCCGAGCAGCAGGCCGAGGTGCGGTCGCGTGCCCTGCCGGTGGTCGACGCGCTCGGCGATGAGGGTGCGGCGCCGCGCTTCCGTCCGACACCGGCGCAGGTACACGACATGGCGAGCTTTCTGGTCGGGCAGTCGGTCGGCGACGACTACCTGGAGTTCCTGCTGCGCGAGGTGGGTCTCGAACCGCACCCGACCGGCGCGGAAGGGTTCGAGTCGATAGCACCGGAGAGGCGTGCGGGATTCCACGTGGTGATCGTCGGCGCCGGCATGTCGGGGATTCTCGCCGCGCACCGCATGGGGCAGGCGGGGCTCTCCTACACGGTGATCGAGAAGAATCCCGACGTCGGCGGCACCTGGCTGGAGAACACCTATCCCGGCTGCCGGGTGGACACCCCGAACCACTCTTACTCCTACTCGTTCGCGCCGCGCGACTGGCCGCAGTTCTTCTCGTCCCAGCCGGTGCTGCTCGACTACTTCCAGGATTGCGCGGACAGGCTCGGCATACGCAATCGCATCCGCTTCTCGACCGAGGTGGAGCGGCTGGTGTTCGACGAGCAGGAACAGGTGTGGGCTGTCCACACCCGCGCCGTGGACAGTGGGACCACGGGCACGCTGCGGGCCAACGCGGTGATCAGCGCCGTCGGCCAGCTCAACCGGCCCCGTTTGCCGGACATACCGCACCGTGACGCCTTTCGCGGTCCGTCATTCCACACCGCGCGCTGGGACCACGGTGCGGCACTGGCCGGCAAGCGCATCGCAGTGATCGGCACCGGCGCATCGGCATTTCAGGCGGTGCCGCGCATCGCACCCGCCGCCGCCGAGGTGTTCCTGTTCCAGCGCAGCCCGCCGTGGGTCAACCCGCGCCCCGACTACCACCGCGACGTGCCGGAGGGCAAGCACTGGCTGCTCAACCACGTGCCGCACTATGCGAGGTGGTACCGGCTGCTGCAGTTCTGGATGTCGTCCGAGGGCGCCCTCGAATACATCTACGCCGACGACGGCTGGGACGAACCGGGCAGCATCGGCAAGGCCAACCGCAAGCTGCGGCGGGCGTTGGAGCGGCACGCCCGAAAGCACCTCGGCGAGCATCCGGAGCTGCTGGCCAAGTGCATCCCCGACTACCCGCCGGGCGGCAAGCGGATGCTGTACGACGACGGCACCTGGTTCGCTACCCTGAAGCGGCGCAACGTGCACCTGGTTACCGACCCGATCGCCCACATGAGCGAACACGGGCCGGTGACCGCCGCCGGCGACCGCTTCGACGTGGATACCGTGATCTATGCCACCGGCTTTCGCACCACCGACATGCTGTACCCGATGCAGGTGATCGGGCGCGGCGGCGCCGACCTGCGCGCATCGTGGCAGGGCAGCCCGCGTGCTTACCGCGGCGTCACCATGCCCGGATTCCCCAACCTGTTCTGCCTGTACGGCCCCAACACCAACGTGGTGGTGAACACCAGCATCATCATCCTGTCGGAGTGCGAGGTGGACTACATCCTCAGTTGCCTGCGGATGTTGCTGGACAGTGGCAGCGGCAGCCTGGAGTGCCGACAGGAGGTGCACGACGCCTACAACGAGTGGATCGACGCCGGCAACGCGCGCACCGCCTGGGGAGCGGCGGGCGTGCGGAGCTGGTACCGGAACAAGGATGGGCGGGTCAGCCAGAACTGGCCGTTCCGCCTGCTCGACTTCTGGAAGCAGACCCGCACCGCCGACGCCGCGGACTACCTGTTCAGGTGAGCGGGCGGCGCCGGCGAGACACGACGAGTGGCCGCGCGCAGCGGCGCCGTGCCGGCGGGCAGGCTCGCGTCGCATCCGGCGCTGCTGCGACGGGGCGCGCGCACCGCGCCGGCCGCGCCGCGTTCACACGGCGGCGCGCTGCAACCTCGGCCTCTTGGCGTTACTGCGAGCCGTTACTGCGTGCAGGCAGCAGCCGGGTGACCCGCAGCAGGTGGCCGGGCTGCGGCGCCGGGATGCCTGACACCGCGCCGTCCGGCCAGGTCACCTCCAGTCGGCTCGGGCCGCCGGCGGCCGGATCGCCGAGACCGAAGTGCACGCGTGGGGGGTCGCTCGACAGGTAGCCGCTGCTGGCGCGCATCTCGCGCGACAGGGCGCCGGAGGCGGTGTGCAGCAGCAGCTTCGCGCCGATGGCGCGGCGGTTCGGCACGCCCTCCCAGTGCAGTTCGACCTCCAGCGCGGCGCCCGTGCACAAGCGGTTTTCGAACAGCATCGAGACCGCGGACAGGTTGTTCACTACCACGTCCAGGTCGCCGTCGTTGTCCAGGTCGGCGAAGCTCATGCCGCGTCCGCTCTGGGTGGCGTTCAGGCCCCACTCCGGCGCCGGGGCGAAGCGGCCCGCGCCGGTGTTGCGCAGCGCCTGGTTCTCCTCGATCAGCGCGTCGCCCGGCAGGTGCGAGAACACCTCCGCGGCGATCATGCCGTTGACCACGTACAGGTCCAGGAAGCCGTCGTTGTCCAGGTCGCCGAACTGCGCCGACCAGCTCCAGCCGGTGGCATCGACGCCGACCTCCTCGGCGCGGTCGGCGAAGCGCTCGCCGGCGGCGTTGTCGGCGAGCGAGAAGAACACGTTGGCGGTAACCTGCACGCCGTCGTTGGGCTGCAACTGGGCGGTGTCGGACCAGAACGGGCGCCAGGCCGCGTCGACCGTCTCGTTGCGCTCCACCGGCTTCATGTCGGTGGCCAGCAGCTCGGGAGTGCCGTCGTTGTCCACGTCGCCCTCGGCGAAGCTCATGGTGTTGGTGGGGGTACGGCTGAACGGCTCGGCCCGGGTCCAGCCGTCCGGGGTGTTGAGGAACACGTCGTCCGGCGGTGCGAAGTCGTTGCCGATCAGGATGTCGCGGCGCCCGTCGCCGTCCAGGTCGGTGAGCCGAATCGCCAGCGCGTGGGAGCGCCGGCCCAGACGCTCGAAGGTGAGCAGGCCGCTGCCGTCGTTGGCGTAGTAGAACACGCCGCCCCCTACCACCATGCCGTCCGACAGCGCGCCGAGCTCGGCGTCGTAGGAGGCTCCCACCAGGTCCAGGTCGCCGTCGCTGTCGAGGTCCGCCCAGGCGATCGAATAGGCCGGAAACCAGGCGCGGAACTCCTCGTCCTCCTTGCGCACGAACGCAGGGCGCCCCGCGTCTTCGGCGGGCGTGGCGCGCCACCACGACGGCAGGCCGCCGGAGTGGGTGAACACCAGGTCCAGGAGGCCGTCGCCGTCCACGTCCACGGCATTCACGGCGCGGGTGTGTTCCGCCGTCAGCTCGCCGCGCCGGAACAGCAGGCCGCCCTCGTTCCACAGCAGCGAGGTGGGGCCGTGCAGGCCGGCGAACACGATGTCGGTAAGGCCGTCGCCGTCCATGTCCGCCAGCGCCACCCCGGCGCCGTTGCTCTCGAAGAAGCCGACGTACTCGTCCGGCCCGCGCGTGTAGTGCGGCAGCGGCGTCATCTCGAAGCTGCCGGTGCACTCCCGCGTGTCGGCGGCGAACGGCACGCTGTCCACCGTGACCGGAGCGTCGGCGCGCGCCGGTGCAGCCGCCGCCAGAAGCAGCGCCACCAGGACGAGGGAGCCGGGCCGCGCCGCCGGCGCCCTCCGCAACAGCCTTGGCAAACCTAAGTCTGCCCGGTCCACGCTTCGCCGGCAGCACTCTCGGCGGCCGCGAACGCACTGCGCAGCGCGGCCACCTGGTCCTCCGGCAGCGGTCCCTGCCCGGCGGCGGCGATGTTGGCCTTGACGTGCGCCGGGTTGGTGGTGCCGATGATGGCGGAGTGCAGGCCCGGCTGTGCGAGCGTGAAACGCAGTGCGATTTCCGGCCACGCCGCCGCCGGCTCGCCGTCGTAGCCCAGGTCGGCGGGCGTAACCCCCATGGCTGCCAGGCGCCCGTGGTAGGTGCTCGCGTAGTCGCCGTAGAAGCCGGGCTGCTGCTCGGCTTGCTTCCAGGCGGCGTTGGCGATGGGCCGCTTGGCGAGCACGCCCAGGTTGCGCTCCCGCGCCACCGCAAGAACACCGTCGATGTTGCACTGGTCGGCGACGCTGATCGAGGTCTCGATCGCCGCCACCTCGGGCACGCCGGCGGCGTAGGTGGCCGCCTCGTTGTCGCCCGAGTAGCCGAAACAGCGGATTTTGCCGGCATCGCGCGCCCGTAGCAGCGCTTCGAACACCTCGCCGCGCTCCAGGACCTCCAGCTCACAGGAGTGCAGCAGCATTACGTCGACGCGGTCGGTGCGCATCCGGCGCAGCGAGCGGTCGATGCTGGAGGCGATCAGCGCCGGCGACCACGCCTCGGCGTCGGTGTCGTCCACCCGGTGGCCGCACTTCGACACGAGCGCGTACTCGTCCCGCCGCCCGCCGATGGCGCGCCCGATCGCTTCCTCCGAGTCGCCGCCACCGTAGCAGGCGGCGGTGTCGAGCAGGCCGACGCCCAGGTCGAGCAGCGCACCGAGCAGCGCGTCGGTTTCGGCGGCGGGAGTGCCGAGCAGGGCGAACGGCGCGCCCCCGAACCCCACCGGCGTAGCGCTCAGGCCGGTGCCGCCGAAAGTGATCTGTTCCATGCCGCCATGGTGGCGCGCCCCGATGCCCGCTGTCCACCCTCAGTTGCGGCTTTACTAGTGTCGACGGAACCGATGGGCAAGCGCTTGTCGTGATGAGAGGGGGAGATCCACGCGCTTGGGCTCAACCTGTTTCTGCGGGGTGCTGTTGCCGGAATCTCCTCGCCCGACATCAACCTGAGCCCCGCCCCGGTGCGCCACGCGGACGGCTCGGTCAAGCATCCTGGCCTCGACAACCACGGCATGGGTACGATCTTCGAGGAGCTGGTGCGCCCCTTCAACGAAGAGAACAACGAGGAGGCAGGCGAGCACTGGACCCCGCGCGACGCCGTGCGGTTCAGGCCCCCGCGCAGCGCCACCATGCCGTCCTCGTCCACCCACATGCACAGCGTCCGGCTCGCCAAGCAGCATGACAAGCACGGCGGGCCGAGTGGTGACACATGGTATCGAGATCACTCAGGGAGTGTGTGGAGGAAGCCTCCATCACCGGGCATCGGGTCACCGTCGCCAACATCGTCATCTGGCATGAGCGCCTCGGCAAGAGCGCGTAATCAACGACATGAATCGAATTTTTTCAGCAGATCGCTGCATCAAACGCCTCGATTGCCTGGACTGAGCGGAAACTCCAATCTACTGGTCAGAAGTGTGATATTGCTTCTATAGTATCCACGTCAGTCATGCACACTGAGCGTATCCCCAACCGAGTCGATTGCGGACACCCCAGAGAGCGCTGGGCCTCGTCCGGTGTCTATCGGGAACTCGACGCGGGCGAATCGACGGTTTGCACGACACCCCGGAATGGGCCATGCTCCGTCGAGTTGCAGCACGTTGATGAAAGATCCGCTACCGTGCGGGTCAACGGCGCGGCAATCCCGATCTCGCTGGGACACTTTGCCAGCAGATCGCAGGGCAATCCGGCGGGCGACGTGGTCAGCATGGTCAACCGGGAGGGGCTTCGCATCGGCGCCGACATCACCCGAAACTATATGAGTGGGAGCAAGTACTCGCTCAGCATGGTGAACCTCCGGAAGGATGCCCGCATCTACGCGGGACCTGCCGATGAGCCGCTCGCTGGTCCCGGCAGCTATCGTTTTCCGGTGCCCGATTACGAATGGAACTTCGGCGAGAACTGGCTCAATCCGGTACCCTATGGCTGGCATCTGGGGGTTGACTTGGACGGCGATCAGGGTCACCCGCTGGCAGCCGTAACCGGCGGCACCGTTGTTGCGGTCCGGCACTTCGACGCCGCGCATCAGGAAGAAGACTACTGGGGCAACGGCCTGGCTCTGCTCGGCGATGACCGCCGGATCTATATCTACATGCACTGGGACAGCTTGGCCGAAGGAGTGTCGGAGGGCAGCCGCGTCCAAGCTGGCGCCGAAGTTGGCCGGATGGGACGGTCCGGGTTTGCGTCGAAACCGTTTCCCACCCATCTTCATTTCGAAATCCTGATTCTCCGTCACCCGGAGAGGTTCCGCTTTGCGTTTGAGCTCGATCCTGATGTTCTGCCCACGCCGAACCGCGTGTTGCCGCCGGAAACAGAGGGATGCGCCGTAAATCCGTACCCCTACCTGGTAGAGTGGTACCTGAGCACATAGAAAACGGAACATCATGAATCTGTTCCGATTTCCTACTGGTAGATGGCGTCCGGATGAACAATCGGACCATGCGTTAGGATGTCTGACGGGACGATGGGAGTAATCGAAAACGCCCTGATCGGACAGGTCCGCGCACGCGTCGATGCGGATGAACAGCTTGACGTGGGGGCGGGACTCCTGGTGCTCGCCGCGCTGGAGGGGGATGCGGCGCTGGATCGAGCCCTGTTGGAGGACGCGGCCGATCGGCTCTGCGGGCATGGGAACGCTGGGCCAGGATACCGACCGACGCACCGGTCGAACGGCTGATCGATCTCCTGGAGGCGGAGCAACGCAACCCTGTCGCTGCCGCGGATTCACTCCGTCAGCAGGCCGCTGCCGCGTTGGAACGACTGGAGGAGGCACGGCGCCCGCTGGCCGCCACGCTGCGCAGGTGGCTGCCGGCGGCGCGCGTAGCGGTGCGTGCTTCCGCGGCGACTCCGGACCTGTCGAGAGCGGAGAAGTGGCTCGACGCGGAGACTGACCGGATCAGGGCCGAACGGTTTCGTCCCATCGCGGAGCGGGCCGCGGAGGTGTGGGCATCACTCCGGCAGAACAGCAGTGTATCGCTGGACCGTTTGACGCTCGAAGGAGCGGTAACGCGGCGTCACCTCGTTCTGGACGTCAGTGTGGACGGAACCGACGGCCAAGCGCTCGGCGTGATGAGCCAGGGGGAGATCCACGCGCTCGGGCTCAGTTTGTTTCTGCCGCGGGTGCTGCTGCCGGAATCTCCGTTCGGATTCGTGGTGATCGACGATCCGGTGCAGGCGATGGACCCGGGCAAGGTTGACGGTCTCGCGCGCGTGCTCGCCACGGTGGCACAAGAGCGGCAGGTCGTCGTCTTTACGCACGACGAGCGTCTTCCGGAATCGGTTCGCCGCCTGCAGATTCCGGCGCATGTCATCGAAGTGGTCAGGCGATTGGGCTCGGAGGTGGAGTGCCGCATCGTCGCAGACCCGGTGACGCAGTACCTGAGCGATGCTCGCGCGTTGCTGCGCACAGATGGTCTGCCCGCGGGCGCCGCGGCACGAGCGGTGCCGCTGTTCTGCCGCCTGGCGATGGAATCGGCGTGCACGGACGTGGTCCGCCGCCGGCGGATCGGGCGCGGCGAGCCGCACGCCGACACCGACGACATGCTGAACGCCGCACGCACCCTGATGGCCAAACTGGCGCTCGCCATGTTCGATGATGCCGGACGCACCGGCGAGGTACTGGGCACAATCAACCGCTCCGACCATGGCTGGGCTGACGCAGTCAGGTGGGCGAACAGTGGAGCGCACGGGGCCGCCGACGCGGCCGGGGACCTGCCGCCGATGGTCCGCGCGACCGAACGCCTGTCGCGCTGGCTCAGCAAGCGGCCATAGCCGCCATGACGCCGGTGGCGATCCTCGCGGCGGCGGATGCGCTGGCCGGACTTGGCCGGAGCACCCGCGTCGACGGCTGGCCGCGGGTGGCAGCGGTGCTCGCTCGACATGCGATCGAGGAAGCGCTGCGCCAATACTGGGCCCTGCGTGAGCCGGGCATGGAACACGGCACGTGGCACGCGCAACTGCTGTGCCTCACCGCCTACCTGAGCAACCGCGACCTCGCGCGTGAAACCGCCGCCGCGTGGTCCGACCTGAGCCGCGCCTGCCACCACCACCCCTACGACCTTGCCCCGACCGCCACCGAGTTGCGCGGCCTCCTGGACGTCGCCCACCGGTTCGCCGCCGAAGTCGCCCGCCAAGCCGCCTCCCGCCGATCCACGACGTCGTGGACCGAATAAAGGAGGAGCGCGACATAAGACGCAGCTACCGCAACACGATCCCAGTGCGGCCACCGCCTAGCCGACGCGGTCGCCCGACGTCCCGTCCCGTGGTGCCTGAGCAGGGCTATGCGCCAACCCAAAGCCGGTTGCCACTGACGCCGTCGTTGGTATTCTATCAGGGAGCGGAGCGGTGCCGCATGGAAGGATGGCAAAGCTTGCCAGTCCTTCGACGATGGGTTTACGTGCGGCTGACGCACACGCACGCTCCGCTTACTACGGGAATCGTAGAGGTAGAGAATCAGAGTGCCTTTGACTGACGGCGAATTCGCTTCCATCCTGAGTGACGACACCAAGCGTATCGAGCAGGACCTTGCCTGGAATGAGGACGAGGACCACTCCCCGGCGTTTGAGTTCCGTGTCAACGTCGACTCGACGGGTGGGTGGCCGTTGTTCGTAAAGGGACGCTACAACGCGGCGGCCGGGACGCTGAATTACGCGCTCATTCTGAAGACGGAAGGACGCATATACGCTCTCGACCTCGGTAAGGATCACCACAATCCGCAATGTGATCAGGTTGGAGAGAAGCATAAACACATCTGGACGGAGCGTTATCGCGACAAAAAAGCCTATGTGCGTACCGATGTGACGGCTCCTGTTTCGGATCCGGTCGTGGTTTGGAAGGAATTCTGCATCGAAGCACGCATTCGACACAACGGTAGAATGACCGGGCCCCCTGCGATACAGAAGGAGTTGTGGTAATGAAAGACCGTTGCGTGTACCAGGATCTGCAGCGAGAGATCGGCGCATTGTTCACGTGTTCAAATCACGGCGAATATCAGAGAATACGCACGCCCTATCTCTACCCGGACGGCGATCACATCGATCTCTTCTGTAAGGTTGTCGATGACGTAGTGACGGTAAGCGACCTCGCTGAGACCACGGGTTGGCTGCGCATGCAGTCTCTGGCCCTGCGCCGTTCTCCGAAGCAAAGACGACTTATAGAAGATACTTGTGTGACTCATGGGATAGAGCTCTACCGCGGAATGCTTCAGGCGCGGTGCCGTCGCGGCGACGAATTGGCTTCCGTCGTTACGCGGGTCGCGCAGGCGGCTCTGCGGGTTTCCGACTTGTGGTTTACGTTTCGAACGCAGGCCGTGCAGTCAATTACGGACGAAGTAGCAGATTTTCTCGACGACCGCGAGCTAGGATTCGAGCGCTCCGAGAGACTCGCCGGCCGGTCGGGACGTGGTTGGACGGTCGATTTCCACGTTCGGGCCGAGTCTCGAAGTTCATTGGTTCAGGTGCTGAGCACCGGAAATCGGGCGGCGGCCCACCGAGTCTCCGAGCACGTGTTGGCGGCCTGGCACGACCTGAATCACCTTGCAACCGGGCCGGAAGCGCTAACCTTCGTCTCGCTGTTCGACGACACCGCCGACGTATGGGCGGACGAGGACTTTCGGTTGGTCGAGCCGCTGTCCATGGTGTCACGCTGGTCACGGCCGGACGAGTTCGCCGCTGTTCTGAGCGGGGCAGCATGACAAGCACGACGGATCCAGGAGCACGGGGTGGGCAAGATCATTCGCGGGTTGATGGTGATTCACGAGGTGCTGGAAACCGACGAGATGGCAGGTCGCGTTGAGTATCCGTGAGCCAGGAGCAGCTCATAGCCAACGTGGATCGATGGCTCTGCGCCCCGTGCCGCCACGCGAGGAAGTAGCGCGAAGATGAGCAACGGCGACCTGAACTGGATCGCGAATTACATCTGGGGCATCGCCGACGATGTGCTGCGCGACCTGTACGTGCGTGGCAAGTACCGGGACGTGATCTTGCCGATGACCGTGCTGCGCCGCATCGACGCTGTCCTTGAGGGCAGCAAGCAGGCGGTCCTGGACATGAAGGCCTCGCTAGACGGCGCCGGCGTGGTCGAGCAGGATCCGGCCCTGCGCCAGGCGGCGCGGCAGGCGTTCTACAACACCTCCCGCTTCACGCTGCGGGACCTGCGCGCCCGCGCCAACCGCCAGCAGCTCACTGCCGACTTCGCGGCGTACCTCGACGGATTCTCGCCCAACGTGCAGGACATCCTCGACAACTTCGAGTTCCGCAACCAGATCCCCCGCCTGTCCCGCGCTGACGCCCTGGGCACCCTGATCGAGAAGCTCACCTCGCCCGACATCAATCTGAGCCCCGCCCCGGTGCGCAACGTCGACGGCTCGGTCAAGCATCCCGGCCTCGACAACCACGGCATGGGGACGATCTTCGAGGAGCTGGTGCGCCGCTTCAACGAGGAGAACAACGAGGAGGCGGGCGAGCACTGGACGCCGCGCGACGCGGTCCGGCTGATGGCGAATTTGGTGTTCCAGCCCATCGCCGACCAGATCGCATCCGGCACCTACTTGCTGTACGACGGCGCCTGCGGCACCGGCGGCATGCTGACCGTGGCCGAGGAGACGCTGCAGGAACTTGCCGCTGAGCGTGGCAAGGAGGTTGCCACCCACCTGTACGGCCAGGAGATCAACGCCGAGACCTACGCCATCTGCAAGGCAGACCTGCTGCTGAAGGGTGAGGGCGAGGCCGCCGACAACATCGTCGGAGGCCCCGAGCATTCCACCCTGTTCAAGGACGCCTTCCCGTCGCACGAGTTCGACTTCATGCTCTCCAATCCGCCCTACGGCAAAAGCTGGAAGACCGACTTGGACCGTATGGGCGGCAAGCGCGATATGCGCGACCCCCGCTTCGTGATCGAGCACGCCGGCGACCCCGAGTACTCCCTGGTGACCCGCTCCAGCGACGGCCAGATGCTCTTCCTGGCCAACAAGCTCTCCAAGATGAAGCAGGGCACCGCGCTCGGCAGCCGTATCGCCGAAGTGCACAACGGCAGCTCCCTGTTCACCGGCGCTGCCGGCCAGGGCGAGAGCAACATCCGCCGCTGGATCATCGAGAACGACTGGCTGGAGGCGATCGTCGCCCTGCCGCTCAACATGTTCTACAACACCGGCATCGCCACCTACGTCTGGGTGCTCACCAACCGCAAGCCCGAGCACCGCCGCGGCAAGGTGCAGTTGATCGACGCCACCGGGTGGCACCGTCCGCTACGCAAGAACTTGGGCAGGAAGAACTGCGAACTCGGTGACGAGGACATCGCCCGCATCTGCGACACCTTCCTCGCCTTCGAGGGGACCGAGCAGAGCAAGATCTTCGATAATGACGCCTTCGGTTACTGGAAGGTCACGGTGGAGCGTCCCCTCCGCTTTGCGGGGGCCGACCCCAACCGTGCCTACACGGCCGCCGAGATCAAGAAGCTGAAGGAGCGCGACGAGCGTAGCGAAACCGGGACGCCGGTTATCCGGAAGATCCACATGCGAGGCACCGACGCCGATCCACTGCGCGGCCGGTTCGCAGCCACCGTCGACGGCAGGCCCGCCGTGGTGGAGTACGAGCCCGACCCCGACCTGCGCGACACCGAGCAGATCCCGCTGCAGGAGGCCGGCGGCATCGAGGCCTTTCTGCGCCGTGAGGTTCTGCCCTACGCGTCAGACGCCTGGTACCAGCGGGACAGCGTACGGATCGGCTACGAGATCAGCTTCACCCGCTACTTCTACAACCCGTTGCCCATGCGGACGTTGGGAGAGATCCGTGCTGACATCTCAATGCTGGAAAGGGAGACTGAGGGGCTATTGGACCAGATCCTCGGGGAGACCGCCCAATCGCCAGTCTCGAAGCTCCGCATCTACGTGGATACGTCCGTGATTGGGGGTTGCGAGGACGAAGAGTTCCGCGAACCTTCGCGCCGGCTGATCCAGAGATTCACTCAAGGCGAGATGACGCTCGTCCTCTCGCCGCTGGTGGTGGAGGAACTTCGAGCCGCGCCCCGGCGTGTCCGCGAGGTTCTCCTCGGCGTACCCGCTGCACACATTGAAACGCTCGAAGTCACTACCGAGGCGGATGTGCTTGCCGCCAAGTATATCAAGCGTGGTGCGCTGACTCAGCGAATGCTGCCGGACGCACTGCATATCGCCAACGCCGCAATCGCCCAAGTCGATGTTCTTGTGAGCTGGAATTTCAAGCACGTCGTGAATGTGCAGCGCATCAGGACGTTCAACGAGGTCAACCGCGAGATGGGGTATGGCATACTGGACATTCGAAGCCCGATGGAGGTAGGAATTTGACTACTACGCGAGACAAGAAAGGGTTCGACTGCGTGAAGACTACGCGCGAGATTCGTGATCGCCTCAGTGTCGAGTTGGCCGGGATGTCCCCTGAAGAACGGGTCCGGTGGCTCAATAACAGAGATTTCTCGGACCCTCTCCTGCGCCGCCTCGTCAACCGGCTGCGGCCGCAGGAAGGTCGAGACGGCGAGTCCGCTCCGGAGCACTCGACCGGCAGTCCCGTGCCCCGACAAGACTCCGTCCTCCTCCCGCCTGGAAGCGAGTAACTACGACCAGCTGCTCATGTTCGCTGGCCTGAAGAGTTACCCCGAAATGAAGGACTCCGGCATCGATTGGCTGGGCGAGATTCCCGCGCACTGGAAGATGTTGCGGCTCAAGTCGTCTGTAACCAACGTACTGGAATACGCGTCAGAAACTCCGAGGGAGGGCGACATTGTCGTCGCCTTGGAGAACGTAGAGAGCTGGACCGGTCGCGTTACTCATGCGGACTTGGGGTCGTCGTTTGACAGTCAGTTGAAGCGCTTTCAAGCCGGCGACGTCTTGTATGGTAAGCTGCGCCCATATCTGGCGAAAGTCGCCCGCTCTCCGGTCACTGGCCTATGCGTCGGGGAGTTCCTCGTTCTTCGACCGCGAAGCCGAACCTACGTAGGAGCATACCTGGAGCACCTTCTGCGCTCTAAGCCGCTAATCGACGCCGTAGACAGCTCGACATTTGGGGCGAAGATGCCCCGCGCTAGCTGGCAATTCATGGGGGCGATGCCAGTCGCTCGACCGCCTCTCTCAGAGCAAGCCGAGATCGTCCGGGTCCTCAGACACGCAGACCGGCGCATTCGGCGTTATATCCGCTCCAAGCACAAGTTGATCGATCTGCTGAAGGAGCAGAGGCAGACCGTCATTCAACAAGCCGTCACGGGCCAGATCGACGTGCGCACCGGTGAGCGGTACGCGTCATACAAATCCTCCGGCGTGGATTGGTTGAGAAACATCCCGGCGCATTGGGAGATGGTTAGAAATCGCCGTCTTTTTGTTCAGCGTAACGAGATCGGGTTCCCTGACCTTCCGATTCTAGAGGTCTCGTTGAAAACCGGTGTTCGTGTGCGCGAGTTCGAGAAGTCAGGCAGAAAACAAACGATGTCGAATCGCGGCGATTACAAGCGGGCAGTCAAGGGGGATATCGCCTATAACATGATGCGAATGTGGCAAGGAGCCGTCGGGGTTACTCCGGTCAATGGCCTGGTAAGCCCCGCATACGTCGTTGCCAAGGCGTTGCCAGGAAACGATCCACGTTACTTCGGCTCCCTATTCCGGACCAGCGCCTATATGGTTGAGGTTGACAAGTACTCCCGAGGCATCGTCAAGGACCGCAATCGGTTGTACTGGGAGGACTTCAAACAGATGCCATCCCCTTGTCCGCCGCCGGATGAGCAAGTGCTTGTCGCCGACGCGATAGACCGCAACGCTGTGATCATAAGGGAAGCGATACAACAAGTAGAGCGGCAGATCGACGTAGTCCGCGAGTACGGCACCCGTCTCATCGCCGACGTCGTCACCGGCAAGCTCGATGTGCGATCGGCAGTCACTGTACTACCCGGAGAAGATGGCCTTGGCAGCGCCGGGGAATCGGAAGAAGATTCGACAGTCGAACGGGAAGTGACGGTATGACGGACTGGAGCAAGTGTGACGCGGTGGAAAGCGTGCCCGGCAGACTCAGCGGAGCCTGGGTGTTCACCAGGACCCGAGTGCCGGTATCCGCTCTGTTCGGCAATCTCGCGGCGGGAGCCACGGTGAAGGACTTTCTCGAGTGGTTCCCGGGGGTGGAGGAATGGCAGGTCAAGGCGGTGTTGGAACACGAGGTCAAGAGCCTGGACGCTAGAGTGAGCCTTGAAAATCCTGTTTGACCACGGGACTCCCGCACCGCTCCGCGGCTATATTCCCGAACATACCGTTGACACAGCCGCCGAGAAAGGTTGGGCGGAATTGAGCAACGGTGAGCTGTT
This sequence comes from Spirochaetaceae bacterium, assembly GCA_028821475.1. Taxonomy (GTDB): domain Bacteria; phylum Spirochaetota; class Spirochaetia; order SZUA-6; family Bin103; genus Bin103. The sequence goes on along the minus strand of JAPPGB010000073.1, from coordinate 89,169 downwards.
GGACCAGGCCGCGAGTGAAGAATACGAGCTATTGATCACCGACCAGAGTATGAGGTATCAGCAGAACCTTCGCCGCAGGCGAATTGCGATCATCGTACTGCGTTCCAACAGGTGGCCCGACGTCCTGATGCGGGTCGACGACATCCGGGCTGCCTTGGAGCGCATACAGCCGGGAGAACTCCGGGAGGTCCAGATTTAGCATGACCACCGACACCACGGAGTTCGGGCTGGAACGGCTGATCTGCGCGCGATTGGCCGGGCATCCGTGCGATCCTCCTGCCGAGGGCGCCGTGGCCGATCCGCCCGCGGGCTATGGCGGGGTAGGCTGGAGCGGCGGGAGTTTCCATGACTACGACCGCGAGCACTGCGTCGATCTGGTGCAGCTCGGCGCGTTCCTGCGCGTTACCCAGCCCGAGGCCGCTGAGGCGCTGGCACTGTGGCAGGACGGTCCTACGCGGCGAGTGTTCCTGACACGGCTGCAGAGCGAGGTCGCCAAGCGCGGCACCATAGACGTGCTGCGCAACGGCATCAAGCACGGGCCGCTGCACCTGGACGTCTTCTACGGTACGCCCTCGGAGCACAACCTGCAGGCGCAGGAGCGGTACGGGCAGAACCGGTTCACGGTCACGCGGCAGCTTCGCTACAGCCGGGATGAGGCGCAGCGGGCGCTGGACATCGGGCTGTTCATCAACGGGCTGCCGGTGTTCACGTTCGAGTTGAAGAACAGCTTCACCAAGCAGACCGCGGACGACGCCGTGTTGCAGTACCAGCAGGATCGCAATCCGCGCGAGAAGCTGTTCGAGTTCGGGCGCTGCATCGCGCACTTCGCGGTGGACGAGCGCGAGGTGCAGTTCTGCACCCATCTCAAGGGAAAGGAGTCTTGGTTTCTGCCGTTCAACCGCGGCTGGAACGACGGTGCGGGCAACCCGCCCAACCCGCACGGGCTGGCGATCGACTACCTGTGGCGCGAGGTGCTGCCGACGGTGAGCGTGACCAACATCCTGGAGAACTACGCCCAGGTGGTAGAGGAGAGGGACGACAAGACCGGCAGGAAGCGGCGGGCGCAGGTCTGGCCGCGCTACCACCAGCTCGACGTGGTGCGCCGTCTGCTGGCCGACGCCGGCTCCCACGGGGTGGGCCGGCGCTACCTGATCCAGCATTCGGCGGGCAGCGGCAAGAGCAACTCCATCGCCTGGCTGGCGCATCAGCTCATCGGGCTGACCAGGGACGACACGCCGGTGTTCGACTCGATCATCGTGGTAACCGACCGGCGCATTCTCGACCGGCAGATCCGCGACACCATCCGGCAGTACGCCCAGGTGTCGGCGACGGTCGGGCACGCGGACCGCTCGGGCGACCTGCGGCGGTTCATCGAGAGCGGCAAGAAGATCATCATCTCCACGGTGCAGAAGTTCCCGTTCATCCTCGACGAGATCGGCAACGAGCAGCGCGGGCGCAGCTTCGCGATCATCATCGACGAGGCGCACTCCAGCCAGGGCGGCCGCACCAGTGCGGCGATGGCGCAGGCGCTGTCGGCGGCCGGTGAGGTGGACGAGGAGGAGACCTACGAGGACCAGATCAACCGCCTGATGGAGTCGCGCAGGCTGCTGCCCAACGCCAGCTACTTCGCGTTTACCGCCACGCCCAAGAACAAGACGCTGGAGATCTTCGGCACGCCGGACCCGCAGCCGGACGGGACGGTGCGGCATCACGCGTTCCACAGCTACACGATGAAGCAGGCGATCCAGGAGGGGTTCATTCTCGACGTGCTCGCCCGCTACACGCCGGTAGACAGCTACTACAAGCTGGCCAAGACGGTCGAGGATGACCCGGAGTTCGACGTCAAGAAGGCGCAGAGGAAGCTGCGCCGATTCGTGGAGGGCAGCGACCACGCGATCCGCCTCAAGGCCGAGATCATGGTCGACCACTTCCACGACCAGGTGCTCGCGCAGGGCAAGATCGGCGGCGCGGCGCGGGCGATGGTGGTCACCAACGGCATCGAGCGCGCCATCCAGTACTACCACGCCATCAGTGACTACCTGGCCGAGCGCAAGAGCCGCTTTCAGGCCCTGGTCGCGTTCTCCGGCGAGCACGAGTACGGCGGCGCGAAGCTGAGCGAGGCGTCGTTGAACGGCCTGCCGTCGGCACAGATCGCCGACCGCCTCCAGGAGGATCCCTACCGCTTCCTGGTGTGCGCGGACAAGTTCCAGACCGGTTACGACGAGCCGCTGTTGCACACCATGTACGTGGACAAGACCCTGTCGGGGATCAAGGCGGTGCAGACCTTGTCGCGCCTCAACCGGGCGCATCCCAAGAAGCACGACGTGTTCGTGCTCGACTTTCTGAACGACGCCGACACCATCCGCGCGGCGTTCGCGGACTTCTACCGGGCGACGATCCTGGCCGACGAGACCGACCCCAACAAGCTGCACGACCTGCAGGCCGACCTTGACCTGGCTCAGGTCTACTCCGAGGAGCAGGTAGAGGAACTGGTGCGGCGCTACCTTGGCGGTGCCGAGCGCGACCGGCTCGATCCGATCCTGGATGCCTGCGTGGCGGTGTACCTGCGCGAGCTGGACGAGGACGGGCAAGTCGAGTTCAAGGGCAACGCCAAGGCGTTCATCCGCACCTACGGCTTTCTCTCCGCGGTGCTGCCGTACAGCAACCCGGGCTGGGAGAAGCGCTCGATCTTCCTCAACCTGCTGGTGCCGAAGCTGCCGGCGCCGGTGGAGCCAGACCTTGCCAAGGGGATCCTGGACGCCATCGACCTGGACAGCTACCGGGTGGAGAAGCAGGCGATGCAGAAGATCCTGCTGCCGGACGAGGACGCCGAGATCGGCCCGGTGCCCACATCGGCCGGCGGCTCCCGCCCGGAGCCGGAGCTGGACCGGCTCTCCGTCATCCTGCGCACCTTTAACGAGCACTTCGGCGACATCCGGTGGGAGGACGCCGACCGCGTGCGGCAGCTCATCATCGACACCATCCCGTCCCGCGTCGCCGCCGACACCGCGTTCCGCAACGCGCGGCAGAACTCAGACCGCCAGAACGCCCGCATCGAGCACGACAGGGCACTGCTCCGCGTGATGACCGCCGTGATGCGCGACGACACCGAGCTGTTCAAGCAGTTCATGGACAACGCCAGCTTCAAGCGCTGGCTCACCGACACCGTGTTCTCCCTCGCCTACGAACCGGCTGCAACGCAATGACGGTGAGTTCTCGTCCTCTGGAGTCGCATGCTGTCTACCTCCCAAACCTCCGATCAACGACGTAGTTGGCGAAGCCGAGGATGAGGTTCGTGATCTGGGACGCGTCAGCGCTCGCCTACGGCACGATGCCGGCCACGCTGGAGCCGGGGCGGCGGATACGAAACCCGTACTATTGGCGGCTCCCAATAGTCGGGGCTTCGCTATCGCTTCAACTCGGCAACTTCGCGCTTCAGCTCGGTAACGTCGTGATCCAGGTCGCGCACCGTGGCACCTAACGTCCGGTCCACCGCGGCCACCACGGCCTCGGTCACGGCCTCCGGTAGTCCGGCAAGCTCGCGGCGTGTCTCGCGGCCGAGGGTCTCCACGGCGCCGGTCAGCGCCTCCAGCTTCGCGCCGTGGTCGCGGCGCAGGTCGACCACGGCGCCGGTCAGCGCCTCCAGCTTCGCGCCGTGGTCGCGGCGCAGGTCGACCACGGCGCCGGTCAGCGCCTCCAGCTTCGCGCCATGGTCGCGGCGCAGGTCGACCACGGCGCCGGTCAGCGCCTCCAGCTTCGCGCCGTGGTCGCGGCGCAGGTCGACCACATCGCGGGCCAGCGCCTCCAGCTTCGCGCCATGGTCGCGGCGCAGGTCGACCACGTCGCGGGCCAGCGCTTCCAGCGTCGCGCCATGGTCGCGGCGCAGGTCGACCACGTCGCGGGCCAGCGCTTCCAGCGTCGCGCCGTGGTCGGTTACATGGCGCGTCAGTGCCTCCAGGGCGCGGAGCACGTCACCTAGTGTCGGGTCGCTCGGGTCGCTCATCGTTCACCATATGGTACGACAAACGTGTGCCGCGTGTGCTACGTGTGCAACCCTATGGCATATATCCGGCTTGCCTGTCGTCACCCCATCGCCAGGTCGAAAATGCGCGCCAGCCGCGGCCTCCAGTTGCTCGGCGACCACCACCACCGGGCCACCGCGCGCCATGCCGCGGAGCGGCCAAGCGCCCACCCGTAGCGGCGGCAAGACAGACACGGGGCATGACAACGGCTTCGGGTCCGGGTCCGGTCGAATCATCGAAACGCAGCACCGGCAGCGGAGCACCGGCCGCACCCGCCCCAGAGCCTTGGATCGTCGGGGTGACGGGCGCCGGCAACAGCGACACGGCGACATGGAGGTAGCCGGGCAACTCGGAACGACCTGGACGACCAGGCGAGCCAGCAGGGCGACTGGTTGGGGATAGCGCCCCGCTCCCTTGCGCAGGCGCGACGGCGCTGCTTCCACGGCGATGGCGGCCATGCACCAGGAGTAGTAGGCGACCACCTCGTTACTGTCTGCGGGAGTGGACAGGTAGTCACTCCGCGACGAAGGGCGACGGCCGCCTGATCAGTTCGCGCAGCCCGGGCAGATCTCGCGCCGGGCGCGCGTTGATCGCCTCCCACGCATCGGCAGCTTCGGGAGACAGGACGAACTCGGTACGATCCGCGAGCACTTGGCGGGCGGCGGTCGTAACGCTGCCCAACACGAATGCGGTCACACTGGTGCCGGCGGCGGCCACGGCCCGGTCGATCAGCGCGCGGTCCTCCGGGGTCGCCCTGACTTCGATGCGCTGATTGCGGTGGCGGTTCTGATCAGCCTGCATTGTACGGCCAAAGTAGGGCATGTCGTGATCCGTCGCCAACCGGGTCGACACACCGTGGACGAATTCCTGCTGTGATAGCCGGCAGTCGCGCTGGGCATGATCGGAGCGCAACGGCGTAATATTCCCGTTGTGAAGGTCCGGGAGGTGCTGAGACAGCTACATCGCGACGGCTGGTACGAGGTTCGTCGTCGGGGGAGCCACCGAGTGATGCGACACGCGACCAAGCGTGGCATAGTGGTGGTAGCCGGGAATCCCGGTGCAGACATGAGGGCAGGTACGCTCAGCCAGGTGCTCAAGCAGGCTGGCTCGAAGGAGAACAAGACGGAGACCGTAGATGGGAAAGGCTGAGTATCTCGTCATTGTGGAGAAGTACGGCGCCGGTTCGTATGGTGCGTACGTACCGGAACTTCCGGGCATCGGCGTGGCTGGCGAAACCGAGGATGAAGTTCGTGACCTCGTGGCCGAGGCAATCCGGCTGTACCTGGAGGAGCTGGAGCGGGGCGAGAACGCCGCCGCCGAGTCGGTGGTGGTAAACCACTACACCATCGCGGTTTGAATACGGCGGGTCCTGAACGGGGCTTTCTTGACAGCCACTGTGCGGTGCCTCAGAGTGTGCCGACTACGGTGGCTCGCACGAGGGCGGTCCGCCGGCGAATCAGGAGGACTGGAAATGAAGACGACCGTTGTCGCGCTTATCTTGGCGTTGGCCGCCGCGGTGGCGTTTGGGGCGGGCACCGAAGAGGGGGCCGCCGACGTGCAGAAGGTGGTGTGGTGGACGTCGAGCCTGCAGACGGAATACCGGCCGGCGATCCAGGAGCTGTTTCTGGACCCGTTGGCCGAGGCACACCCGGAGGTCGAGCTGGAGCTGGTGTACATGGAGGACTACTACCGCACCACCCAGACGGCGATTCAGGCGGGCGCCGGGCCGGACATCATTCAGCTTGGCGGGCCGGGTTACGCGCTGGAGTACTGGAGCGCCGGCCAGCTCTCCGACATGAGCGACCTGGCCGGCCACTACGGGTGGGAGAGCCGGCTGCTCGGCTGGGCCTACGAGTCCGGTACCAGCGCGGACGGCTCGCTGATCACCCTGCCGATGCACTACGAGACGCTGCTCTTGTTCTACAACGAGACCTTGTTTGAGCAGTACGGCCTGGAGCCGCCGGCGAACCGCGCCGACGTGGAGAAGGTCTGTGGCGTCGCGGTTGTCGAGGGGCTGATCTGCTTTTCCCACTACGTGGCGCGTAACCGCTGGCAGTTCCCGGCCATGTGGGGCGGCTACGCGGGCCATGACCGGTTCTACGCCGCCAGCATCCAGGAGATGCGCTGGGACCACCCGCTGCTGGTGGAGGCGATGGAGTACTGGAACTCGCAGGTGCAGGCCGGCTGGTGGGGCGGCGACCTGGAGACCTACTACAGCATGGGCTACGCGGACGCCAACAGCGCGCTGATGGAAGGCGACGCGCTGATGATGATCAACGGCACCTGGGTCACCGAGTCGCTGATCTCGATGGAAGCCGAGTCCGGCAATCACTGGAACTTCGTGCAGACGCCGCCCCTGCGCGACGGCGTGGAGCCGGTCTACGAGCTCAGCATCGGCGAGAGCATCGCCCTGAGCGCGTCGGCGAAGCATCGCGATGCCGCCGGCACCGTGCTGAATTTCCTGTTCGAGGACACCACGCGGGCGGCCAAGATCGCCGAATCGACCCGTTTTTCGAGCTGGTTCCCGCCGCTCCACTACAAGGAAGCGGATTTCGGTTCCGACATCGACCCGCGCATCACCAGGTGGATCTCCGAGTTCAGCCTGGAGACCGGGCGCGGCAAGACCGGATACCCGGTGTGGGGCTACTGGCCGCCGCAATCCAAGACCTGGGCCGAGCAGGAAATCGTCAAGGTGCACAACGGCGACATGACCGCGGCCGACTTCATGGCTGCCTTCCAGGAGGTATACGCCGCCGACTATGCCGAGGCGGGCATGCCGATTCCCCCGGCGCCGAACACCCGCAGTCCGTGACCGGCGCGCGCTGCGCGGAACGCCGCGCGATGTGCGACTTGCGCGACGGCGTGAGGTAGGAGTGCGGCGATGGGCGATGCCGTCGTCGTCGGAACCGCCCCGGGGCTGACCCGTTCCCGGGGCCGCAGGAGTTCTCTGGCCGGGTGGACGTTCCTGCTCCCGGTCATCGCGCTCAACCTGGTCGTCATCATCGGGCCCGCCGTGGCCAGCATCTACTACTCGCTGACCGAGTGGTCGGGCCTGGGAGCGCCGGAGTTCGTCGGCCTGGGGAATTACGGCCAGTTGCTGCAGGACGCGAACTTTCACAAGGCGTTCGTCAACAACGTCCAGTGGACGGTGATGAACCTGACGCTGCCGGTGGGATGCGGGCTGTTCGGCGCGGCGCTGCTGTCGCGGGCGCGCCGCTTCTCGATGGTCTACCGGGTGGTGTTCTTCGTTCCCTACGTGATCGCCAGCGTGGTCAACGTCAACATCTGGCGGCAGATCTACCACCCGCTGAAGGGCATCGGGCCCTACCTGGCCGAGCTCGTGGGGTTCGAGTGGCTCAACATCAAGCCGCTCGGCGACCCGGACCTGGTGCTGTACGCCGTCTACTTCACCAACTTCTGGCACTGGTGGGGCTTCCTGCTGGTGCTGTACCTGGCGGCCATGCAGTCGATCGACGCCGATCTGTACGACGCCGCAGCGGTCGAGGGCGCCAGTGGCAGCCAGCAGTTCCGCTTCGTCACCATCCCCGGCATCCTGCCGACCCTGATGTACTCGCTGCTGCAGACCATCATCTGGTCGTTCCTGTCGTTCGACTACGTGTTCCTGATGACCGAGGGTGGGCCCGGCAACGCCTCGCTGCTGCTCGCCGTGTACGCCTACCAGAACGCGTTCGCCGACTTCCGGGTCGGCTACGCCGCCGCCATCGGCATGTCGCTGAGCTTCGTGGCCGCCCTGGTGACGCTGCTGTTCGTCATGCTGCGGCGGCGGGGGTGGGAGGTATGAGCACCGCCGCGGTGGCGGGCTCCGGCCGCCGGCGGGTGCCGTCGCTGGCCCCAACCTACGTCGTGCTGACCCTGATGGCGATCTTCTCGCTCTACCCGATCGTCATGCTGTCGTTCAACTCGCTCAAGACCAACCGCGAGATCGGCGCCAATCCGCTCGGGCCGCCGGTGGGCGAGATCCAGATGCAGAACTACGGCAAGGCATGGGTGAACGGGCGCTACGCCGTCACCATGCGCAACAGCGCCGTCATCTCGGCCGGTACCGCGGCCATGGTGCTGGTCGCGGCCGGCCTGGCCGGCTACTCGCTGGCGCGCCTGCGGCCGCGCGGCGGCGACGTGCTGCTGGTGGTGTTCCTGGTGTCCTCGGCCATGCCGCTGCTGCTGTTCCTGTTCCCGCTGTTCTTCATGTGGAAGCACCTGGGGCTGATCAACAACCTGGCCGGCGTCATGATCATCCATGCCGCCCGCTTCGCCACCTTCTCCACCTTCCTGCTGCGCGCTTACATGGTCTCCATCCCGCGCGATTTCGAGGACGCGGCGCTGATCGACGGCGCCAACCGCCTGCAGGTGTTCACCCGCATCATCGTGCCGATCACCAAGCCGGGATTCCTGACCGTGGCCCTGATCGTGATGCTGTGGGGGTGGAACGAGTTCCTGGTCTCGGTCACGTTCATTCACGACCCGAACCTGAAACCGGTCGCCACCAGCCTGTACGCGTTCGCCAGCCGTTTCGACCGCGACTGGGCACTGACCAACGCCGCCTCGGTTCTGATGCTGGCTCCAGCGGTCATCCTGTTCCTGATCTTCCAGCGCCAGTTCATCCAGGGAATGACCCAGGGCGCGGTGAAGGGCTGAAACGGCGCTCACGCGGTCAGGCGGTCAGGCCGGAATGGTGCGCACTCCGTACTTCGGGATGTTCCGGTCCCGAGTGACGAGAATCAGCCCCTCGGACTGGGCCTGGGCGACCAGGATACGATCGAACGGGTCGCGGTGGTGCATCGGGAGCGAGGCTGCCTGCTCGGTGTGGTGGTAGGTCAGCGGCAGGTGGGTGAAGCCCTTGGTGTCGACCACGGCAGCCAGGTTGTCGGGTGCGGTCAACTTTCCCTTGGCTTTCTTGACGGCGATTTCCCAGCCGGTCACGGCGCTGACGAAGACATCGTTGCGCGGATCGGCGATGGCGGCGCGCGCCGTGGCCGTGAGCCGGGCGAATTCGGATACCCACCACAGAAATGCGTGCGTATCGAGCAACAGCCGCTGCATTGTCAGGTCTCGTCCGGATGGATCTTCGATCCTTCGATTTCCGCGATGAGTTCCTCGTCCTCGTCGTCGAAGTCGGGAGCGATCCGGATCTGTCCCTCGAGCCCTCCCGGCACCCGCTCGCGCATGCGTTCGCGGTAGGGCAGCAGGTTCAGCCAGGGCTTGCCGGCCTTGCAGATCACGATTTCCTCGCCTTGCCACGCAAGCTCGGCCAGCCGCGAGAGCTGCGACTTCGCCTCATGCATGTTTACCCGCATCCACCTCTCCAATAGCTAAGTTGAGCTAAGTCTACCGCGGCGCTCGCGATGATGTCCACTCGGTTACGGCCGAAATGGGGCCGAAGTGGCGCGCGTCCTGGACCGGCGGCGGGCGGGGGGCTATCATCGGCGGGCAACAGCGATGGGCCGATACCTGGTACGCCGGTTCCTGTACGTGATCGTCGTTCTCTGGATCGTGTCGGTCGTGTCGTTCCTGATCATCCAACTGCCGCCGGGCGACTACCTGACCAGCTACATCATGCAGCTCCAGGAGTCGGGCAGCGAGGTGGGCGCCGCGGAGATCGCCGCGCTGAAGCGGCAGTACGGGCTCGACCTGCCGATCCCGTTGCGCTACGTGAACTGGGCGGCGGGCACCCTGCGGGGCGACTTCGGGTTCTCGTTCGAGTGGAACCGGCCGGTTTCCGAACTGATCGGAGAACGGCTCGCCCTCACCACCGTGATATCCATCATCACCATGCTGTTCACCTTCGTGGTGGCGGTCCCGGTGGGCGTGTACTCGGCCACCCACCAGTACTCGGTGGGCGACTTCACCTTCACCACGCTCGGCTTCATGGGCCTGGCGATTCCCAACTTCTTCCTGGCCCTGATCCTGATGTACCTGTTCTCGCGCTTCCTGGACATCAGCGTCGCCGGGCTGTTCTCCACCGAGTACCTGCGCGCCGGCTGGAGCCTGGGCAAGGTGTTCGACCTGCTGAAGCACCTGCCGGTGCCGATCATCGTGGTCGGCACGGCGGGCACGGCGGAACTGATCCGGGTGATGCGCGGGTCGCTGCTCGACGAGCTGCGCAAGCAGTACGTGATCACGGCCCGGGCCAAGGGGGTGAGCGAGCGCTCGCTGCTGTTCAAGTACCCGGTGCGCATGGCGATCAACCCGATCGTCAGCTCGGTGAGCTGGTTGTTGCCGCAGATCGTGTCGGGGGCCACCATCACCGCGGTGGTGCTGAACCTGCCCACCACCGGGCCGCTGCTGCTGGGCGCGCTGCTCAGCGAGGACATCTACCTGTCCTCCACCATCGTCATGCTGCTGGGCTTCATGACCGTGATCGGCACGTTCGTGTCGGACATGCTGCTGGTGTCGATCGACCCGCGCATCCGGTTTGCGCGCTGAGCCGTCGATGAGCAACTTGAGCAAAGCCGACGAATCCTACTACCTGGCCTCGCAGTGGCAGCTCATGTGGCGCAAGTTCCGCAAGCACCGCCTGGCCGTCGGCGGCGGCACCGTGCTGGCGCTGTGCTACCTGGTGGCGCTGTTCTGCGTCTCCCTGGCGCCCTACGACGTGGGCCGCCGCTTTCCCGACCACATCTACGCGCCGCCGGCGCACGTTCATTTCGTCGACGCCGAGGGCCGCTTCCACCTGCGCCCGTTCGTGTACGGTCTTGTCAAGGATGTCCACCCCGAGACCTGGGTGAGCATCTACACCGAGGACACCTCGGTCCGTTTTCCGCTGCGCTTCTTCGTGCGCGGCGATCCGTACAAGTTCTGGGGCGTGCTGCGCACCGACGTCCGCCTGTTCGGGGTGGAGGAGCCGGGGGTGCTGTTCCTGTTCGGCACCGACGACCTGGGCCGCGACCTGTTCTCGCGGGTGCTATACGCCACCCGCATCTCGCTGTCGATCAGCTTGGTCGGCGTGCTGCTGAGCTTTGTCATCGGCTGCGTGCTCGGCGGCATCTCCGGCTACTACGGCGGCTCGGTGGACATGGCGGTGCAGCGCGTGATCGAGTTCATCCTGTCGCTGCCGACGATTCCGCTGTGGCTGGCGCTGGCGGCGGCGCTGCCGGCGCAGTGGAAGCCGCTGCAGGTGTACTTCGGCATCAGTATCGTGCTGTCCGCGGTGGGCTGGACCCGCCTGGCGCGCGTGATCCGCGGCAAGTTCCTGGAGCTTCGCGAGGAGGACTTCGTGCTCGCCGGCAAGGTGGCCGGCGCCACCGACCGGCGCATCATAGCCGGGCACCTGATTCCCTCGTTCCTGAGCTTCCTGATCGTCAGCCTGACCCTGGCGGTGCCCAACATGATCCTGGCCGAGACCGCGCTCAGCTTCCTCGGCGTGGGCCTGCGTTCGCCGGTGGTGAGCTGGGGCGTGCTGATGCAGGAGGCGCAGAACGTGCAGACCATCGCCCTGTATCCGTGGTTGATGATTCCGGGCGTGTTCGTGGTGGTGACGGTGCTCGCGTTCAACTTCCTCGGCGACGGCCTGCGCGACGCCGCCGACCCCTACAAGTAGCGCCGGCAGCCCCCGCAACGCCGGCAACGCCGGAACGCAATGTTGCACGCCGGCGGCCGCCGTGGTAGACAACCCCCGTAACAACAACAGGAGGTGCACCATGAGGAGCACACTATTGGCCCTGGCGATCGCGCTGCTGGCGCTGCCGGGGCTGTTCGCGGCCAGCACGACCGAGAGCGCGGCGGTCGAGGACACCGGGGCCCAGATGACGGACGGGTTCGCGGTGTACGCAACGCAGGCCGACTACGAGCAGGCCACCGGCAACACGATCACCACCTATGGCGAGGCGCCGATGCTGGCGGCCATGGTGGCGGCCGGCGAGCTGCCGCCGGTGCAGGAACGGCTGCCGGAGGAACCGCTGGTGCTGCAGCCGCTGGCGAGCATCGGCCGCTACGGCGGCAACCTGATCGGCGCCGCCAACTATCCCACCTATGGCGCCGACGACGTGTGGAGCGCCCGCATCCAGGGGTTGCTGAAGCCGTCCATGGACCTCGCCACGGTGGTCCCCAACGCGGCCAGGGCGTGGCAGGCATCCGACGACCTGCGCAGCCTGACCCTCCACCTGCGCCGCGGCATGAAGTGGTCCGACGGCCACCCGTTCACGGCCGACGACGTCATGTTCTGGTACGACGACTATCTCGGCAACGACGAGATCAACCCGGTCAAGCCGAAGATGTGGTCTCCCGGCGGCGAGCTGATGACGGTGGAGAAGCTGGACGACCTGACCGTGCGCTACAGCTTCGCGGCGCCGTTTCCCGGCGGCACGGTGCTGATGGCCGCGGTGCCGCGCGACGGCAACTGGACGACGTTCGCGCCGCGCCACTACCTGGAGCAGTTCCACATTTCCTACAACCCGGAGGCCAACGACCTGGCCAAGGAGGCGGGGCTCGACAACTGGTACCAGTTGCTGCGCTCGCACTGGGGCCTGGAGATCCAGTCGCGCGAAGACGTCGACCTGCCGAGCATCGACACCTGGGTGCTGGACGAGGTCGACGCGGCCGGCAACAAGTACTTCACGCGCAATCCCTACTACTGGAAGATCGACACCGCCGGCAACCAGCTCCCCTACATCGACGAGCAGACGCGGCAGTTGTTCGACAGCATGGAGACGATTCACCTGCAGGTGATCAACGGCGAGCTGAGCTACGCCGCATTCCACTCGGTGCTCAACAACTACCCACTGTACAAGTCCAACGAGGCGGAGGGCGGCTACCGCGTGCTGCTGTGGAAGTCCCTGCGCGGGGCGGAGCAGACCTTCTACTGGAATCAGACCAGCAAGGACCCGGTGCTGCGCGAGATCTTCAACGACATCCGCTTCCGCCAGGCCACCTCGCTCGCGATCAACCGCGACGAGATCAACGACAGCCTGTTCTTCGGGCGCGCCGTGCCGCGCCAGGCCACGGTGAATCCGGACAACGAGCTGTTCGAGCCGTGGATGGCGGACCACTATGCCGAGTACGATCCCGACCGGGCCAACGAGTTGCTCGACGAGATGGGCCTGCAGTGGGACGCCGACGGCGAGTACCGGCTGCGCCCCGACGGCAAGCGCATCGCGGTGGTGTTCCCCTACCGCGAGCTGGAAGGCCCCAAGCAGCGCATCAACGAGCTGGCGCAGGAGTACTGGAAGGCGATCGGCATCGACGTGACCCTCAAGCAGGTGAGCAGCAAGCTGTTCTGGGAGATGGTCAACGCCAACGAGGTGGACCTGGGCGGCAAGCACCTGGACATGAACACCGTGACCGGGCTGTACAGTTGCACCTTCTGCCGCTTCCGGCCCTCCTGGGGCGTGTCCAACGGCAGGCCGTGGCAAACCTGGTACAACACCGACGGTGCCCAAGGCGAAGAGCCGCCGCCCGACGTCAAGGAGCTGTTCGAGCTCTCCGACCGGTGGCTCACCATGCCGCCCAACACCGACGAGTGGCGGGCGCTCGGCAAGGAGCTGATGAAGCGGAACGTGGAGGGCATGTACCAGGTCGGCACCGTGGGCATGGGTCCGCAGCCGGTGCTGGTGGCCGACAACCTGCACAACATTCCCGACGAGGGCTCCTGGTGGTACGACTGGTTCGCGGTGTGGTTCGCCGGCTACCACGCCGACCAGTGGTACTTCAGCGAATAGGAGAGTGAGGAAGACGGTGCCGGTGAGCCGCGTGCGCTTCGCCGCCAGCCGGGCGGGGCCGCCGCGGCCCGCCGCCGTCAGCGCGCCACGGTAACGGTCACCGAGTCTCCCGCCGCAACGGTTCGCCGTCGCGGGAGGCTCGCCGACCCGCGCCCGCGCAGCACCAGTTCGCGCAGCTCCAGCTCGCCGCCGCCGACCGTCACCGTCGCCTCGGTGGCGCCCGCGAACGGCGTCTGCCGGCAGCGGCCCCAGGCGGTGCCGTTGCTCCACACCCAGTCGGCCCGGCGCGCGGCGGCGTTGAATGTCAGCGTGCCGGTGAGCCGGGAGTAGGCGAAGCCGGTCAGGGCGAGCAGCGCCGACCAGGCGGCCATCGAGCGCACGTAGTGCTCGCCGCACTCGATCTCCGAGAACGGGTTGCGCTTGCGGCCGTCGTAGCGGTTGCGGATCGCCTCGATCACCTGCAGGCCGGCCTCGACCTGGCCCGCGTACAGCATGCCGACGGCGGCGGTGTACTCCGAGCCGTTCCAGATCTCCGACTTGCGTCGCAGCGACCAGGGCGGCTCGCCGCCGCGCGGGTAGGACGCGTAGATCAGCGCCTGCTCGTCGCCGAGCACGAAGGTGCGCAGGTGGTTGAAGTGGGAGTGGAACTCGGTGCGGTAGTTGTAGCGCAGGATGCTGTGCAGCGTGCGCCGCACCTGCTCCGGTTCCAGGACGTAGCCCAGGCCGCACACGTGCGCCGCGTACTGGCCGGCGAGCTGGTCGACCTGGCAGCCGGCGCCGAGCTGGTCCGGCAGCCGCAACCGGCGCTCGGCGTGCTCCATCACCAGGCCGCGCGGGGCGGCGGCGCCCGGCACCGGCGGGCGGACCTGCTGCTCGTAGTACTCGCCGTTGAACAGGTGCTCGTCCACCCAGGCGCGGCCGCGGCGGGCCAGCTCTCGGCACCGGTCGGCGAAGGCCGCGTCGTCCAGGGCGCGCGCCATCCGTTCGGCCGCATGCAGCGCGGCCAGGTACCAGGCGGCCATCAGCGGATTGGGGCCGAACAGCTCGTAGTCCAGCGTGTTGTGCTGCGGGCCCTCCATCACGCCGTCGCGGTCGCCGTCCCAGCCGCCCGGAATCCAGCAGAACTCCATGCACGCGCGCGCCTTCGGCCACAGCCGCGCCAGCCAGGCCGAGTCGCCGCTGAGTTGCCAGTCGCGGTACAGCTTCAGGATGCTCGCCATCTGGCCGTCCGCCGCGGCGAACGAGTGGTCGCGGGCGCGCGGCAGCGGCAGGTGCACCCGGAAGTGCATCAGGCCGCCGTCATCGGTGGCGTGCAGGAACTGCACCTCGCGCATCCGCTGCGACAGTTCCAGGAACAGCGATGCGGTGGCGTGCTCGTAGCCCCACACGTGGTTGCACGATCCCATGCAGCACCCCTCGTTCGAGAAGCCGCCCTCGAAGCCGTGGAAGGAGCCGTCCTCGGTGCGGAAGCAGATCTGCGTGCGCAGCGTGCTGACGTTGAACAGGGCGGCCTCCTTGACCACCTCCGGCAGGTCGCTCTCGCACACCGCCCGCACGAACGCCACGGTGTCCGCTTCCAGCCGGGGGAGGTCGGCGAAGGTGCGTTCCACCACCTCCCAGGCGTCGCGGTAGCGGGTGGCGTAGTGGTTGCCGACCCGCGGGCCGCCGGTGCCCGGGCCGTCGCCGCCGCCGGCGAAGGTGGGTTCGGTGAAGCCGCCGATCGGGGTCCAGGCCATGCGGTTCGGGAAGTGCCAGCCGATCACGAAGCTCACCGACGCCGAGCCGTGCGCGGGCAGCGCCAGCGCTACCGACAGCGAGGCGTGCGGGGTCGCCCCCGCGCCCGCGTCCCGCGGGTGCAGCCGGCCGTCGGCGCTGAAGTCCTGCCAGAAGTCGCGCAGCGGCCACGGGGCCGGCTCGTCTAGCCAGGCGGTGCGCCAGGTCAGCTCACCGGCGGCGTCGGTCGCCAGGGCGATGGTCCCGGCCTGCTCGGCCGCGGCATCTACGCCCGCGGACGACAGCAGTATGCCGCGCACCGGCGCTTCGCCCCCGCGCTTCCGGTATTCGTTGCAGTTGCCGGTTGGCGCGCCGAGGGTGCCGTCGTAGCCGACGACGTTGGCGATGGTGCCGCACACCGCGACGCGCAGCGGAGCCGAGGTGGTGTTGGTCACCACGAAGCGCAGGATGGCGGCCGGGATGCTGCTCGCCGCGACGTCGCCCGGGATCAGCGGGTTGAAGCCCTGCACCACGGCCGTGACCGGCAGGTCCGGGTCGGCAAGCTCTGCCTGGCCGAACGGGTAGGCGGCCGAGAAGCGGCAGGAGCGAAAGCGCGGCAACCCGTGGTTGGGCTCGCCGCAGCCCTTCTGGCCGGTGATGTAGTCGGCCTCGTCGATCGGCCCCTCCAGGGCGCGCGCATGGCGTTCCCCGCCGGGTTGCTCGGTGTACACGGCAAAGAACGAGTCCGGCGGCGCGAAGCCCTTGGCGGGCCGGTTCATGATCTCCCAGTCGCGCAGGTTGCCGCGCCCGCCGAGCGAGACGGTGCCGGTGCCGACGCCGCCGAGCGGCAGCGCGATCATGCGCAGGTGATCCTGGTCATACCGTCTCAACACCGGCCATGCTGGCTGCTCCATCCGACGCGCCGCCTCCGCCGACGAGGTTAGAAGCCGGTCCGCCGCCCGTCAACGCTTTGAGCGGGCGGCGGAAGTCCCGTACAATCCGCGGGCATATGGCACTGCAGATCTACACCCACGGCCGCCGCGACCAGCCCACGGTGGCGCTGACCTTCGACGACGGCCCCAATCCGCCGGTGACCGACCAGATCCTGGACATCCTGGCGGAACGCGAGGTCCGGGCCACCTTCTTCCCGATCGGCCGCTGGGTGGAGCGCTGGCCGCAGGCGTTCGCGCGCATGGTGGCCGCCGGCCACGTCATCGGCAACCACAGCTACGAGCACGACCGCTATCTGGGCGACTTCGACCGCGCCGAGGCGGTGCTAGCCAACGTCACCGGCAAGCCGTCGCGCTTCCTGCGCGCCCACTTCTTCTACTTCCACCTGTGCCTGGGGTCGCCGCTGGCCACCTCGCCGGGCATCAGGATCGTCGATGCCGACGTCAACCCGGCCGACTTCTCGCGCACCGACCCCGACGAGATAGTGCGGCTGACCCTGGAGTCGGACCAGTTGCAGGGCGGCTCGATCATCGACCTGCACGACGGCGCGGAGATGGAAGACGACGCCACCCGCCTGTCCCGCCCGCGGCCGCTGATCGAGGCCTTGCCGCGGATCATCGACGGCCTGCGCGAACGCGGCCTGACCCCGGTCGGCCTGGACGAGATGGAACTGGTCGACCCAACCGAATGGTCCCCGAATCAAGCAGACTTGTAGCGCTGAACGTTGATCTCGCTTGAGCGTGAACGCATCTGTGCAGCGTCATACCACGCCTGCATCCGCAGCAGCAGGTCCATGCCCACGTCGAACGCCTTCTCGATACGTAGCGCCATCTCCGGCGACAGCGCTGCTCTGCGGTTCAGGAGGTCCGAGAGCGTCGCCCGGCGCACACCCAGGATCTCGGCCGCCCGCGTCACACTCAGCCCCAACTCCTCAATGACCTCGGTGCGGATGAAGTCGCCCGGATGCGAGGGTGTCATGTTTACCTTGATGTCATTGTCAGCCGTCAGTGGTAATCCTCCAAGTTCAAGCTCGCTGGAGTGTGACTCTTGTAGCAGATTATGGCAATGTTGCACCAGGAAAGCAACTACTGGTCTCGTTGCGAGTTGCAAGCAGTAAATGAATGATGACTTCAGCGTCGAGGGTGGGACGCGCGTGTCCTACCTGACTCGCCGGTTAACAAGCTCGCTCTACGCGCTTTTGCCGAGGAGTATGGTGATCTACTCCGGAACTTTGATGGGCTTACGATTTACGAGTATGACTTGATCGTCGGCACCCACGAGGGTACCTTTGTCGGTCAATTCCAGGAGCACACGATCCGGTCACTTCATACAACCGGGCGCCTGTCGGCTAGGTTGATGCAGTCAGGTGCTGCGGCTTCCATGAACTGGTCGCTCGTGCGTTCATTTTGAATAGCGAACGCGTTCCGCGACTACTTAACCGCGCGTCAGATGCCCTGAACGCCGCCAGAGAGGTGACGGGACCCGGAAGGGCGAATAGAGGCCTACCTTCGTTTCTACCAGCTATCGTACGAGGGTGTCTTTCCGACCCTGATCGCGCCCTACTGCGCCTCGTCGCGGGTCGTTCTTTACCGGCTGGTCCCGAACGTGACCGGCAGCATTATCAACCGTTGGGATCGGCACGACGCGGCCCATGGCGACGTGCGCGCCGATATCCGGCAACCACTGCTCGCACGTGTAGCGGACGCCGATGGCGGACGGCGGCGGAGCGGCCGCGGCCTGGCAGGAGCGCCAAGTGCTCATACAGTTCGACGGCAACGGCGCGCGTGGAACTGCGAGGCGCGCGTGGGTGAGTTGCTCGCCAAGCTCGCCGTCCACATGCGCGCGATCGGCGACCCTGCTCCCCGCGCGGGAGCCCGCGGCTGCGCTCGCCGCGTTCCGCCGCGACACGGCGCTACGCGCCGGCGCGCTGAGGTCGGCCGCCGTCGTTGCCGATGGTTTACGAGAGCCGCTGCCGCCGGGCGTGGTCCGCCGTGCTGTTGCGGTGGCCTGCCGCCGAACCTGCCGCCGCGAAGGTCACCACCCCATGCGGGTGCGGAGGTTGGCGATGTGGGCGTGGTGGTGGCTGCCGTGCCAGGCGTAGCTCTGGATGATCCAGCCGACGGTGATCGTTCCTACCTCCGGGTGGTGCAGCGCGCGCAGCAGCGCCGGCTCGTCGAGCGAACGCAGCATGGCCGCCCAGCGCGCGTGCAGCCCCTCCAGCAGCCGCAACGACACCTCCGGCGGCTCCGTGCCGGCGTCGGGCAGCCCGGCCCACGCCTCCTGGTCGTATGGCTTGATGGTTGGCGCCTCCTCGGTCAGCGCCAGCTTGGTGCGGACGTAGGCGTTCACGTGGCTGTCGGGCAGGTGGTGCACGACCTGGCGCACCGTCCAGCCGCCGGGACGGTACGGCGTGTCGAGCTGGCGGTCGGAAAGATCCTGCACCAAGGTGCGCAGTTCGGCCGGCAGCGCGGCGATGCGATCGATCCAGCGTTGGTGCTTTTCCGGCGTCGGATGCGGGTCCTCCCGGAACCGCCCGATCGGGTACCTGAGCCGCTCCAGGGCGGCGTCTTCGGTGCCGGCGGCGGCTGCATCTGCGCCGCCCGGTGCGTAGGTCTTCACGTCCGCCACCATAGCGCCAATCGGGCTTGCGTTGACAGCGCCGAAACCGCCGGCAGCGCCGCGCCGCCGCTTCAGGGCTGTTCGGCAAGCGCGTCGCGGATACGGTCCAGGATGTTCCGGTCCAGGACCAGAGAGACGTGGTTGGCGCCCTCTCCGACGATCACCGTACCGCCCTTGTGCTCCAGGAACCGGACCTCGGCATCGCTGAGGCGCCCGACCACGGTGTCCGCCGTGGCATACACGTAGATCGCCTTGCGCAGGTCGGTGCCGGCGAGCAGGTCGGTGTAGCGGTCGTGGAAGGTGGCGCCGGCGATGAGCAGCTCGATCGCCTCCTCGTCGGTGGTGGGACGCCGGCCGGACGGCTCCGGGTCGGTTGCGTCGGGGAAGTGGTAGAGCATGCCGGCCAGCGCCCCGTCGACGAACTCGTGCGGCATGTCGAGGCGTCCCGCCATCAGCAGGTAGCGGTCGGCGCCGCCGGGGCCGTGCTGCGCCAGGTAGCGCGCCACCAGGAACGATCCGTACGAGTAGCCGACCACCACCACGCGCTTGTCCCGTGCCTTGAAGTGGTCGATCACGCGGCGCAGCAGCTCCACGCTGACGTCGACCTCGGCCTGCAGGTTTGCCAGGGACAGGCTGGCATGTCGGGCCGCGAGGCGAGGATTGAGGGTGAGGGTCTGGTGCACCTGCACCAGGTGAATGTGCTCGTGACCGGGCAGGCTCAGGAACGGAAACAGCACGTCGTAGCTGATGTCGTGCGAGGGGCCGCCCTGCTCGAAGATCCACACCGTCTCGGCGCCCGGACTCGCCGCGGCGGGATGAACCACGAACAGCTCCGCGACGTCGGCCGGCAGCCGCGTGGTCCGGTACTCGCCGACGAAGCTGCCACAACCCGCCAGCAGCAGCAAGAGCAGCGCAAGCAGGGCCGGTATGAACCAGCGTGGATGCGCGCTCGCTCTCGCGGCACCGCGGCGGGCGACACGGCAGTTCCGGCGTTGACAACTGGCGAGAAGGGGCATCGTGTTCGGCAAGCAGCTTAGCACGCGCACGATGCCCGTGCCGCCCGCCAGCCGCGGTCCGCGTTGCCGAACGGCTCGCGATGCTGAATCATGGCGAGCAACCGTGGTGTCCACGAGATGGCGGATGCTGGCCCTGGGCTGGCTGGCGTATTGCGCGTTCGGCATGGCCGTCGGGTCCCTTGCGCCCCTGGTGTCGCCCATCATGGGCGACCTGGGCCTGTCCAGCGGGCGCATGGGGCTGGTGCTGGGCGTCTGGCAACTGGTCTACGTGTTCACCGCCATTCCGCTTGGTGTTGCGGTCGACCGGCTGGGCGTGCGCCGCTCCGTGGCGCTGGCGCTGGCGGTGATCATCCTGTCGCTGCTGCTGCGCGCCGCGGCCACCTCGTTCTGGACGCTCCTGGCCTCGGTGGCGCTGTTTGGCGTCGGCGGACCGGTGGTGTCGATCGGCGTGCCGAAGATCGTGGCCGAGTGGTTCCCGCCGCGCGAACGCGGCCGCGCCGCCGGCTTCTACACCACCGCCCCCACCATCGGCGCCGTGGTCGTGCTGGCGACCGCGGCCGGCGTGCTGCTGCGCCTGGTCGGGTCATGGCGGTTGGTGATGCTGGTGTTCGCGGTGGCCGGCGTCGGCGCGCTGCTGCTGTGGACCCTCGGCTATCGGGATCCGCCGGCGGGCGGCACTTCGGCCGCGCGCCCGGCCCCGGCGGCGCGGGTGCGCGGCAGGTGGCTGATACTGCTGCGCGAGCCCAACATGCGCCTCCTGCTGGTGCTTGCAGTCGGTACTTTCGCGGTGAACCATGCGCTGAACGCATGGCAGCCGACCTACTTGGAAGAAGTGGGATTCACCTTGGCCGCGGCCGGGAGGTGGACCGCGGTCGGCACGCTGTGCGGCCTGTTGACCGCCCTGGTCGTACCCGGCCTGTCCCGCCCCGGTGCGCGCCGTGCGGCCCTGGCGGCACTCCTGCTGGCGGCGGCGCTCGGTCTGGCCGGCATGATGGCGCTGCGCGCCGGGCCGCTGCTCGCCGCGTCCTGGGTTACCGCGATGGCGCGCGCTCCTGTCCTGCCGCTGATGATGCTGCTGCTGATGGAGCAGCCCGGCGTCGGTGCCCGCCATCTCGGGCTGGGGGCCGGCCTGCTGTTCGCGGCGGCCGAGATCGGCGGCTTCGGCGGCCCGGCGCTACTCGGCGCGGTACGCGATCTGGCCGGCGGCTTGGCGCCCGCGATGCTGGGTATGGCGGGCATGTCGCTGCTGATGATCGTGACCATTCTGCGCGTGCGGGAGTCCACGGAGTAGCAGCCTCCCGCGACCGCGCGCCCGCGTGTGGACCGCGCCACCGAGGATCATGCCGACCGCTGCCGTGGAACGCCGCGACCCTTGTCGTCGGCAAGCTTGCGCACGGCCGCCAGAAAGGTTCGACTGACCGGCACTTCCGCTCCCCCCGTGACCTGCACCACGGTGCGGCCTTCGCGGCGGAATACCTCGGTGACGTGGCGATTGGCGACCCAGAACGACCGGTGCACCTGCAGCCCCAGGTCCCCGAGTTCTGCGACGGCGTCCGCGAGGCGCATCAGAACGGCAGCCGATCCGGCCGTGGTAATTACGTTTATGTAGTGCCCGTTCACCTTCAGGTACACGACATCGCGGCCCACTTCTACCGGCAGGCGGTCCAGGAAACGCCCCGACGGTGTCGACTCGATTACCGACGAGCGTGCCGTTTCGGACCGGCCTTCCGGCAGCGCCCTGAGGTTCGCGAGCTGCACCGCGAGGTAGTGGATCAAACCGAAGTGAACGACCGACGCGACCGCGGCGCGCACGTAGAACAGCGGCCACCCCGGCGGCGGCGGCCCGTGCGGCCTCATCAACTCGTAGAGCGCGTACGCTACGGTCGCGATGTTTGCAGCGACGTACAGGCCCGCTGCCAACGACCCCAGAACCAGGTACACGGTACGACAGCGGCGTAGACAGTAGAGCAGCGCCATCGCCGTGCAGTGGCCGAGCGGCCAGGCGAGGGCGCCAATCAGTCCGAAGTACGCGGTCCGCTGCAGTGGGTCGGCAAGAAGGTCCGAGCCGGGGCCTGCCACCGTGAAGAACAGGACGAACACGCACGAGATTGCGAACGAGACGAGCAACAGGCGCGGTTGGCACAACTCGCGGTAAGCGAATTCGAGCCCGGACCGCGGATGAGAAGAGGACGAGGAAGCGGCAGCGGTAGACGCTCCGCCGGACCTAGCGGCGAATGCCAATCGTTGATCCCCACCTTTCGTAACGTGCGAGTATTTTGTTCCAGTTGTCCAAGAAAACCACGCAGGAGAGCCACCTCGTGCCATCCAACTTCCTCGGACGATTGTAAAAGCAGACCAGTGAAGGGTGTCGCATGAGCCTTCTTTCCCACGCGAGTATATCACGTTGCAGGAAAGACCGCACGAAGTTGAAACGGGATGGACGCGCGTGGGCAAGATTGCGGTACGAATAAGATAACTGATAACGGTCTTCCAATATCACATGCGGCCCGCGGGCCGGAACCGCTTTCGGAAAACGGAACGGGCGTCAGATATTCTGTGCCATGCGCGGCTGCGGGGAGCGGGTCAGCGCGGGCGAGGCGGGTACTCCCCGATCGGGTGGAGTGCGTCGAGGTCGATGTCGAGGAGGACCGGGCCGTCCGCCTCCGCCGCCGCTCGAAAGGCGGCCCGGAATTGGTCGACGCCCGCTACCGCATGCGCCTCCACGCCCATGCTGTGCGCCAGGGCGGGAAAGTCGGGAGTGGCGAGGTCGACGCCGAACGTGCGCCCGCCGAAGCGCGCCTGCTCGATGCGGCGCAGCACCCCGTAACCGCCGTCGTTGAACAGGCAGATGGTGACCGGCAGCCGGTACTGCGCCGCCACTGCAAGCTCGCCCACGTGCAGCATGAAGCCGCCGTCGCCGGCGATCAGCACGGTGCGGCGACCGGTGGCGACCGCGGCGCCGATCGCCAGCGGCAGCCCCGGCCCGATGGCGCCGGCGGTCGGATGCATGGAGGTGCGCGGCTCCACGATCGGGAGCATCTGGTTGGCCCACAGGTAGGCGGGCACCGTGCTGTCGCGCACCAGGCGGGTGTCGCGCGGCGCCGCCGCGCGAATCTCCTGCATGATTGCGAAGTGGTCCGGGCCAACCAGGTCGCGCAGCCGTCCCTGCACCGTCTCGCGCGCCGCCTGGGCGTGCGCCGCCCAGGTCTGCCGTTCACGCGCGACGGCAGCGTCGGCGCGCGCGGGAAGTGCGTCGGCGAGAGCGGCCAGGCCGTCCGCGGCGTCCGCCACCAGCGCCAGTTCGGCCGGGTTGACGCGGTGTATCACGCCGGCGTCGGCATCGAGGTGGATCAGCTTGCCGCCGAGCGGTGCGTAATTGCGCGCCTCGGAACCCACCTGCAGGCGCGTGCCCACCGCCAGCACCACGTCCGCCTGTTCGCGCAGCGCGCGAATCTCCGGGTGGTAGACCACGTTGCCCAGGCACAGCGGGTGATCGTCGGGCAGACCGCCGCGGCCATTGGCACTCACCAGCACCGGCGCACCGAGCAGCTCGGCCAGCACGCACAGCTCGGCGGCCGCCCCGGCCGGCCGCCGAGCGCCGCCGCTG